>JBGTLW010000265.1:0-60920 GCA_041743835.1 Phycisphaeraceae bacterium
CCGTGGCGGCTACGGCGGTGGTGGCGGCGGCGGCGGCGGTGGCCGCGGAGGCAACCGTGGCTGGTAATTCCTACCAAGTCACACAAAGCTGATTCACACACGCGACCCCGCGCTGAAAAGCGCGGGGTTGTTTTTTTATACGGCGAGACTTCCGGTAGGGGGGTGTTAGAACAATTGGCAGAATGATTGTGCAGGTTGCTCTAGTCAGCCAGCGCGTTGGCGCGGGTGCGGGTCTTGTAGTGATGGCGGGTCATGCGCCACAGCTCAATCAGCGGGGTGACGGCCGCGCCTTGTTGGCGGTTGTGCGCGCCGATGGCAAAGGCCATGCGCCATTGCTTGAACAGCGTGCGGTAGGCTTTGAGCAGCGAGTTGCCGGGTCGGGGGTCGTAGATGTGCGTGGCCTCGCTGGTCAGGCCGTTGAGCTCGACGATGGCAAACCCCTCGCCGCGTGTGAACGCCTCGGTGCTTTGGTAACGCACATCGAAGCGTCCGAATTGAAACGCCGGGAAGTGTCTTGCGATCTGCTCGAAGCGCTCGGTGAGTTGTGGCGTGATGAGGTGCGAGCCGTCGAGGAACATCGTGCCCTGGCAGTGGTTGCCCGAGGTCGCCAGCGCGAAGCGTTCGCCTGCGTGCAGGATGCGGTCCCGCTGGTCGCCGTGGCGTTGGAGGAACAGGGGCCATTGCATCGCGTATCGGCGGTGTCGGTAGATGAGCTGTTCGAGCGTGTGGACGCCGTCGCCGATCAGCACGGGGAACTCCTTGTCGGTCAGCGAAAAGATGAAACCAGCGTCCTGCTCGGGTAGCCGGACATAAAACACACCCGCTTCATTAGGCCCGGCATGGAAGGGTTGCGCGAGCACCTTTATGGGGTGGTTCCGGGAGGGTGGTGAGGTTTGGAAGTACGCGTCGAGTTGTTCATCGCTGGTGACTTTGCGGAGGCCGTAGCCCCGCTGCCCCGCGTCGGGCTTGAGGATGAGCGGGAGCGACCAGCCGCGCTGTTGCATCACACCGCGTAGCTCGGCCGCGCTGTGGACCACCGCGGTGGGCACGATCCACGCCTCGGGCAGCCTGCTGAGGATGTCGCTCTTGGGTTCGTCGATGAATCCGCCCGCGGGGATGCCGGGGTTCACCGCGGTGACCGTGCTAAACCCCCCGTGCCGCAGCGACAGCCAGACGATGTAACAGAACACCGGGAGCTGGAACAGCCACGCGGGCCAGAACTCCCACCGCCACAGCCGCTCGATTTTCACGCGCAGGCGTGCCCGGCCGATGCTCGTGCTCATCAGCAGCAACCCGCGGATGCCGATCAGCAGCACCACGACCGCCGCGACCAGCGCAACCCAGCTATCGCCGAAGACCATCTTGAAGGGCGATACCGCGGCATTGCCCAGCAGCACCACCGCGACGAGCATGACGACCGCCCAGATGACCACCGCGCCAAATGTCCACAGCGCGAATCGGCCGGGCTTCTTGCCCAGCGCCCCCGCGGAGATGTACAGGGGGAGCCGCGAGCCGGGGATGAACCTTGAGGCGAGCACCGCCTGCCAGCCGTGGCGGTCGAACCACGCGCCGAGCTTCTCGACGTGTCGGGTGGGCAGCCGCCGCGCCAGCCGTGGCCAGGCCAGGACCCGCCTGCCGAGCACAAACCCGATGAGGTACAGGGCCAGGTCGCCGGTGAAGATGCCGACGATGATGGCCAGCGTGCCCACGACCAGATCGACCTGCCCCGCCGCGATCATGAGGCCGGTGAAGATCGTCGTCGGGTCTTCGAGGATGTAGGTGCCGATGATGATGATGCCCATCTGCGTCCACGGGCTCATGCCCCGCCGCAGGTCCCAGCCAAACGGCAGGGGGGATTTGACCGTCTTCTGCGGCTGGGCGTACGGGTCGTGCGTCTTGCGTTGGGGCACGAAGCCCGGCGAGCCGGCCTGTTCGAGGAACGGAGTGATCGCCGCGGCCAGGTCCCGCGCACGCTCTTCGCGGAACACCGCCATATGCGCGTGGTCGAGCATAACCAGTTCCGAATGTTCGACGATGGCGTGATGCTCGCGGGCGGTCGCAGCGGGGACCAGCGCGTCGTTGTGGTCGTGGAGGATGAGCATCGGCAGGCGGTCGGTGTTGAGCTGTTCGAGGATGTTGCGCAGCGGGCGCTGGTCGGTGTCGTAGAAGCTGCGGATGAAGGCGTGCCGGCTGGATCGCCGCCAACCAAGCCCGAAGTCCGGGATCGCCTCGAACCCGACGACGGCCACGCCGTAGCCCAGGGCGTACTTGAGGTGCTCGAAGTGGTAATCGCCCGAGCCCTCGCCCTCCTGGATGCCGATTCCGCCGTAGAAGACCAGCGACGCGACGCGCTGCGGCCTTTGGCGGTACAGCTCCAACGCCACGCCGCTGCCCAGCGAGTAGCCGAGCACGTGCGCGCGTTCGACGCCCAGTTCATCCATGGCCGCGGCTGTGTAGCGGGCGAAGGTGTCGATGCCGTAGTCCGGCACCCACGCGCTGGACTTGCCGAACCCGGGCATGTCCAGTGAGATGACATGGGCGTGGTCGGCGAGCATCGGGCCTAGCCGGGCGAAATTGGGGTAGAACGACGGGCTGCCGTGCAGCGTGACGATCTTCACGGGGTTGTCGGGGTCGCCCCACTGGCGGTAGCTGAGCGTGACCGGCGGGCCGTCGGCTTGGCCATCGGAGTTGAACCGTGGCGTCTGTATCGCGTGTTGATGGGGCAGGTCCGGCCAGTACGGGTTGCCGGGGAACACAAGCTTCACCAGGAACGACGCGAACAACACCGCGAGGTAAATCTGCCACCACCGGTAGCCGCGCGCCATCCGCCACACGCCCAGCGGCCAGCACCAGCGCGCATGGCCGGTGAAGGCCTGAACCGCGCGGGTCCGAAATCGATCCCACGGGCCAGCCATCATTCGACGGCCCCCCGGACGCGCGGCAATGACAAGGCGACCTCTGCCGTCGGCTCAGAAGGTGGTGCGCCGTGATAGGTGAGCGCCACCGTGTCGGCCGTCACTTCCACTGCCGTCAGACTCACCGTCCGCGCGTCGTCCCTGGCCATGCACACCGCCAACTCTCCGCCGCCGGGGTCGCCGGGGTGGCGGTGGAACGCATCCTGCTTCGATTCCCAGTGCGCAGCGTCGCCATCAAACCACGCGGCAAACAGCGCCCGGCGTGAAGGCTCCACCAGCGCATCGCCAAGGCCGGACGACGTGAACATTGTCGGCCCAAGCAGCGGCAGGCGTTCCACACGCAGCGCATCAGCCTCGCCCACCGCTACGACTATCGTCACGCCATCGCAGACCACCAGCCGGAATGGCGGATACGCTGCGGCATCGAGCAGGCGCACGCGGCCTTCGGCCTCCGCCAGCGTCTGCGCGTCCAGCAACGCGGGGATGATCGTGCCCCGGCTGTGTCGGCCAGGGAAGTGGATGCCCCGCATGTCCTGCGGGTTGCGGTTAAGCACCGTGAAGGCCAGGCCCGCGTCGTTCACCGCGACCCACGTCCCGCCCGTGCCCGCGTCGATCGGCAGGATGGCCAGACGTTCGCCAAAGCTGCGGACCGTCGGCGGGAGCGCCGCAGCACGCGCCCGCGATTCATCCCGATTGCAAAGCATCCTAACCCCCCCCCGGAACTCTCCCCGGAACTCCCCCCGGTCAATTCCCCGGAACGCCAGCGCATTGCCCCCCGGCCCTCCGTTGCCCCCGTGACCCACGCGCGGAACCAACGTCACGGTACACATAGCGCGTCACCCGATGAATGACCGACCCTGCTAAAAATCAATACCGCACCACGTAGCGATGACGCTCACTCCCCACACGCTTGTCATCAGTGCCCCGCACGGTAGGCGATCGTTGAGGGTGCTAAGCCAAATCCCGCGGGCACCTCCGCGCCGACCAGCTCCACCATCGCGGCGATCATGGCGCCGTGGTGGATGGTGTGGCTGAGCACGAAGGCGAGTTCCCGGCCGAGGCTCGAGCCCCACCGCAGGGCTGGGCCATCCCCGCTGAGCATCAGGCTCACGACGAGGTCCCCGCCCATCGCCCGCCCGCTCAACGAGTCCAGGGCGGCGCTGAGGCGACGCGTCTCCGCGATCGCGGCTGCCAGATCAGTCTCGATGCTGGTTCCCCGGCGGCGCTTGTCGTAATCGATGAACCCCGCGTCGGCGCTGATCAGCGCCTCGATGTGATCCAGACAGTGGCGGACGTGACCCCCGATGCTGCTCTTGAAAGTGCCCACCGGATTCTGAACGTATTGCGCCTGAGTCAGCCCCGCGAGCACGGCTTCAACCTGCGCAAGCACCGCACGGAGCGGCGCGACCGGATCGATCCCCGAGGGGGGATCACTGCCAACGGAGGGGTGAGTCACGCTGCGTGTATCAATAGTCATCATGAACTCGCGGGGGTTTACTACTTCCGTGCGCTTGTATCCGGCGAATACTTCCGGGTGCTGGTTCCGGGTGCATCGTCCCCGGGTGTTCGTTCCGGGGGTCAGCGCAAAGTTTACAGAGGGAAGCCCCGCATTGCGACTGTTTTGGCCGCTGGGCGGAAAGCCAGACCCCCACACCCTGCACGCGTGGCATTATCGGGTGTGGATGCCGGTCCGTCCAATCACCTTTTAGACCGAACCGCTGTCGTGGCCGCATTGTTCCCCGGCCCGGTACTGCCTACGATCCGTTGGCGTACGCTGGACCTTCAAGCCCGCCCCGCACGGACCCGGTTTATGA
Organism: Phycisphaeraceae bacterium; assembly: GCA_041743835.1. Taxonomy (GTDB): domain Bacteria; phylum Planctomycetota; class Phycisphaerae; order Phycisphaerales; family Phycisphaeraceae; genus JBGTLW01. The sequence continues at coordinate 4,730 of JBGTLW010000265.1, forward strand.
CCACACTTCCCGGCCAATTGACGTACCGACCCGCCGACATGCGCGGACGCACCGAGTTGGGCTGGCTCCACAGCCGGCACAGCTTTTCCTTCGGCCAGTACCGCGACCCCGCCAACATGGGTTACCGCTCGCTGCGCGTGCTCAATGACGACATCGTCGAACCCGCCCAGGGTTTCGGGGAGCACGGCCACGACAACATGGAGATCATCACCTGGGTGCTCCGGGGCTCGCTCAAGCACGGCGACTCGCTGGGCAACATGCGCACCCTCAGCCACGGCGAGGTGCAGGTCATGACTGCGGGCACCGGCATCCAGCACAGCGAGTTCAACGCCTCAGCCGCAGACCCCGTCCACTTCCTGCAGATGTGGATCACCCCCGCCCGCCGGGGCGTCGAGCCGCGTTACTTGCAGGAGGCTTTTGACCGTGTCGGCCGGGCCAACCGCTGGCAGACGCTGGCGTCTGGCCGGGGCACGCCGGGCGCGTTGCCTATCGAGCAGGATGCCGAACTGCACGTCACGGCGTTGGAGGCCGGGCAATCACTCGCGGTGCCAGTTGCGCAGGACCGTCACGCCTACATCCACGTCGCGCTGGGCCACGCCCGCATCAACGACCAACCCATGTCGCCCGGCGATGCCATCACCGCGTCTGGCCCGAGCGGCCTGACGCTCCGCGCGATCGATGAGGCGCAGGTGTTGTGGTTCGATCTGGCGTAGGCGGCGGGCACAGAACCGCTCCCTGGCGGTCTCGGCACTGTGGGGGAGGATTGTGTTAAGTTGTGAGATGGGGACCGGAACCATAAGCCGTGGGCCTAATGCATTACAGTCTTGGCATGATGAGATGGCGGATCGTTTGGATCGTGTGGGTCACGCTGGTGGCTGGTACGGCTGGTGTGTGTGGTGCCTTGGCGAAGCAAGAGCCGGCTCGCGATGAGCGCGCTTATGAGTCGCCTCGGGCGACGATGCGGACGTTTCTGGAGTCGATCACGGCCGTGCGCGATGATGGTCGTGATGAGCTGTGGCCAAGTGTCCTGGCCTGCTTCGACTTTGCGGGCGCGGGGATCGACCCGGCGTCATACGAGGCCAAACGACGGGCTGTGCAGCTCTTGGATGTGCTCGACCGCATCCGGGCTGTGAAATATGAGGAGCTGCCGGACCGCTCGGCCCTGATCGCGGCCGGGGTGCAGCCTGACGAAGCCGATCGCGACGGAACGGCGGAAGCGGGGGAGCAAGGGGAGCAAGGGGAGCAAGGTGAGGCGGGGGGCGTGGGGGCGGCATGGTCTTTCACCTACTTCCCCCGGCCGTTCACCGACGACGCGCAGCGAGTCCGCGAACTGGAACTGGGCAGCCAGCACATCACGCTGGCGCGTGGCGACGGGTTTGCCGGGTGGCGGTTTTCTGCGGACACCGTGGAGCAGTTGCCCTCGTTGCACACGCAGGCGCTGCACCTGGGCAAGCTGAAGGTCCGATCGGGTGATGAGGTGTCGGTCCTGCAGCGCTACATGCCCCGCTCGCTGGTGGTGCGTGAATGGCTGGAGGTGATGTATTGGCAGTGGCTGTCGCTGGGCGTGCTGATCCTCGTGGGTGTGGTGCTCGATCATCTGGTGCGTAGCCTGCTTCGGATCGTGATCGCTCGGAAGATCGGGCAGACGCAAAGCAAGGAGCACGTCGAGGCGATCTACACCGCCGCCCGGCCGCTAGGCATGTTCGCGGCGGGGGTGCTGTGGCTGCTTGCACTGCGGGTTTTGGCGCTGCCTTTGTCCGCTCATCAGTTGCTGCACGCGGCCGCAGCCGTGTGGACCGTGCTATCGGGGACGTGGGCGGCGTGGCGTGTGACCGACCTGGTGGGTGGCGTGTTTATGGAGCGGGCGAAAAAAACCGCGACCAAGCTCGACGACATCCTCATCCCGCTGGTGCGTAAGGCGATGAAAATCTTCATCGTCGCGATCGGCATCGTGTACGGGGCCGACGCGCTGAACATCCCGATCGGCCCGATGCTCGCGTCGCTGGGCATCGGCGGGCTCGCGTTTGCCTTTGCCGCAAAAGACACGATCGAGAACTTCTTCGGCAGCGTCGCGGTGATCCTGGATCGCCCGTTCGAGGTCGGCGACTGGGTGGTCATCGGCGAGTACGAGGGCACGGTCGAAGAGCTGGGCTTCCGCTCGACGCGGATCCGCACGTTCTACAACTCGCAGATCACCGTGCCCAACGCATCGCTGGTCCGGGCCGCGGTGGATAACTACGGCCGGCGTAAGTACCGGCGGTGGAAGACGACGCTGGGCGTGCAGTACGACACCCCGCCTGAGCTGTTGCTGGCGTTCACCGAGGGCATCCGGGAGCTGGTGCGCACGCACCCGTACACCCGCAAGGACTACTACCAGGTCTGGTGCAATGACTATGGCAGCTCGTCTTTGGACATCATGCTGTATGTCTTCTTCGAGGTGCCGGACTGGAACACGGAACTGCGCGAGCGTGAGCGGTTGTTTGTGGACATCGTGCGATTGGCGGACCAGTTGGACGTCAGCTTTGCGTTCCCGACGACGACGGTGCATCTGTTCAATGAAGAGAAGCCCGCGAAAGGGGAGCGGTATCAGCCTGAGCACCAGCCGCCGAGTAAGTCGGCCGACCGCCGGGCATTTGTGAAAGGTATCCGGGCCGCGCAGCAGTTGATCGCCAATCAGTCCTGGCGCGAGAACAAGCCCGGGCCGCACACCTACACGCAGGTCGGCCCGACGACGCTGACGGGCGAAGACCTCGACCCCGCCGACGCAACGGAGAACACTCAGGCAGTCGCGGAGAGCGATACACCTGACCCCGCAGGCAAGGCGGCAGATAAGCCATGACCGTCCGCCGCTTGCGCAGCCGGGCGCGCGTGAGGATGTCCCGTGAGTTTGGCGCTATGATGCCCGCGATGAGCCCGGCCGATCCTTTACCTCACGAACAACCGCAGCGCTCGGCGACGCGTTGGGTTGAGTTCTTTTTACTGTTTGTCGTCGCGCCGCTGCCCTTCCTGGTGGAGCGGTCGCTGATGCGGTGGCTGATGCCTACGCTGCTGGTCTTTGCTTTGCTGAGCCTGGTGTATCTCGTCAGGCACCCGAAGTTTGACCGCCGACGGCTGTGGAGTTTCACGCGGCTGTGGCGGGAAGTGCCCCGGATCATCGGGCTGTTTGCGATCGGTGTCGCGGCACTGGCGGGGCTGCTTGCGGGGCTGATCCTGCTGCGTGAGGCGGGCGTGATTGCTTTGCACGAGAACGTGCGATGGTTTGCCTTGCCACGCAGAGAGCCCACACTCTGGGCGGCCATCATGCTCGGCTACCCGATCGTGTCGGTGTACCCGCAGGAACTGATCTATCGCGCGTTCCTGTTCCACCGGTACCGCGGCATCCTCACGACGCCCCGGCTGCGGATTGCCGCCAGCGCTGCGGTGTTTGGGTGGGTGCATGTGGTGTTCGTGTCCAACGGCCCCGCCACGTGGCTCCCGGTGGGCTTGTGTGTGATCGGCGGGGCCTTGTTCGCGTGGACCTACGAGCGGCGGGGAAGCCTGGCGGCGGCCTGGTTCGAGCACGCGATCTATGGCTGCGCGGTCTTCACGCTGGGCCTGGGCTGGCTGTTTTACGGCGGGTCGGTCCGCGATCTGGCGGCCGACCTCCCCGTGCCCTGATCCAAACCCGCAGCGGTGACGATTTGCGACTCCGGGCGGGCTGGCTACATTGAAGGGCCACAACACCCCCCACACAACCGGCTGCGCCCGGCAGGAGTCCGACGATGACCACGCAAATCGGCGTCCAGATGTACACCCTACGCGACCACTGCGGCACGGCCGGCGATATAGCCGCGACCTGTGCCAAGCTCAAGAAGATGGGGTTTGGCGCGATCCAGGCATCCGCGGGGGCGTTTGGAAAGATCGACCCCAAGGAGTTACGCAAGATCCTCGATGACAACGGGCTGGTCTGTGCCGCGACGCACTTCGGGCTCGACCGCATGCGTGAAACCGATGCCATCGTGGAATGGCACCAGATCGTGGGCTGCTCGCTCACCGCCATCGGTGGCTTTGGCTGGACCGATGAGGGCAAGGCATCCTGGGACAGGTTTGTCACGGAGTACGACCAGATCGCCAAGAACTGCGCCGCGCGGGGGCTGCGGGTCGGTTACCACAACCACAGCCACGAGTTGGTCCCCTTCGCGGAGGACCCCGCGAAGCTCGACCCCACCCAGACACCCCTGAACCTGCTGGTCGAGAAGCTCGACCCGTCGGTCTGGTTTGAGGTCGATGTGTACTGGATCGCGCACGGCGGTGGCGACCCCGCGGCCTGGCTCCGCAAGATCGGCAAGAGCGCTCCGGGCCGGGTCGATGCCATTCATATGAAGGACATGACCATCACCCGCAAACGCGAGCAGAAGATGTGCGAGGTCGGCGCGGGCAACCTCAATTGGCCCGCCATCATCGCCGCGGCGAAGGAAGTGAACGTCAAGTGGTACCTGATCGAGCGTGACAGCGGCGACCTGGACCCGTTCGAAAGCCTGAAGATTAGCTACGCTAACATGCGCGAGATGGGACTGTCGTAAAGCTATTCTCAGAAACAGCTTACAGTAATTCGGAGGCCGAGTTTTTGCTCGCAGCAATCTATCATTTGTTCGGATGGAAGGGTGCCCAATGCTAGTTGCGGCGGGTTTTTGTACCCGTGCGCCTTGATGATTTGGCGCGAACCACTACACTACGTTGCTCGGGAAATACGACCAACCCACGGCCCAAACACACCACAGGCCGCACACGAAAGGCAGATGTCAGATGGCAATTCGGATCAAGGCACGTAGCGGCGAGTCGGCAGAAGCGATGATGCGTCGGTTCAAGAAGCTCTGCGAGAAGGAAGGCCTGACCAAAGACATCAAGAAGCGCGCCTACTACGAGAAGCCCTCGGAGCGGAAGCAGCGCGCGATGCGTAAGTCCACCAAGCGGTATCAGGTGGGTGGCCCGATCACGGGCGGCAACGCGAACTCGAACTCGAACTCCAATTCAAACGCTCGCAGCGCACCCGCGCCGCGCGGCAGCCGCTGAGTTTTCACGGCCTTGCCCCGAACAGCCGCGATGGGGTGCGTAGCTGATTGGGAATTGATGCACACCCCATCTGTTCCGGCCGACGTGACCCCGCGTAACCCGATCAGGACGATTCAAGACGCCCCCACTGTCCACGAAGCGGAAGCACCGCGCGATTTTTGGTGCCCCGGCCACCGGACTCATCAACCGGAGACCCCCTCATGATCCGCTCTCTCAGTAAGGCCACCGGTGCCGTGATTGCCGTGGCCGTCGCCACCCCTGCGCTTGCCGATGTCGCCACGCCTGCTTCGGTTTCACCGCCGCTACTGTTCTGGCTCGCGCCGGTCGGCGGGCTGTTTGCGCTGCTGTTCGCGTTTATTTTCTACAAGGGGTTCATGGCCAAGCCCGAGGGTGAGCCGGAGATGGTCCGCATCGCCCAGGCTGTGCGCGACGGGGCCTACGCCTACCTCGGGCGCCAGGCCAGGGTCGTGTACGCGGTCGTGGCCGTCCTGGCTTTGATCCTGCTCGCGATGGGGTTCCTCGGGTTGCAGACCAAGCTGACGTGGGCGGGCGTCGTGGTGGCGTCCCTGCTGTCTGGGTTGTGCGGCTACCTGGGCATGAAGACCGCGACCAACGCGTCTGCCCGCACCGCCGCCGCCGCCAAGAACTCGCTCAACGACGGGCTGAAGGTCGCCTTCCGCGCCGGCGCGGTCATGGGCCTGTGCGTCACCGGCTTTGCGCTGTTGGATGTGAGCATATGGTTCTTCGTGCTGAACATGATCGGCGGGTTTACGCCGGTGGAACTGACCACGGTCACCCTCAGCTTTGCGATGGGCGCGTCGTTGCAGGCGTTGTTCGCCCGTGTGGGCGGCGGCATCTACACCAAGGCTGCGGACGTCGGGGCCGATCTGGTCGGCAAGGTCGAGGCGGGCATCCCCGAGGACGACGCACGCAACCCCGCCACCATCGCTGACAACGTCGGCGATAACGTCGGCGACGTCGCGGGCATGGGGGCCGACCTCTATGAGTCGTACTACGGCTCGATCCTCGCGGCGATGGCGCTGGCCGCCTCTGCGGGGCTGGTCATGGGCATGTCCACCATCGACACGATGGCGCTGATGTGCGCGCCGCCAGCACTGGCGGGCCTGGGCATCCTCACGTCCATCTTCTCTATCTACAGCGTCCGCGCGAAAGAGAACGCGACGTTTGCCCAACTCCTCAAGAGCCTGCACTCGGGGGTCTGGCTTTCTTCCGCATTGATCGTGGTCGGCTCGGCCGCCGTGCTGTACCTGCTGCTGGGTGATGTGGCTGCGGTGAAGTGGTGGGGCATCTGGATGGCGATCGTGTCGGGCCTGCTCGCGGGTCTGGTCATCGCGTGGGGGACCGAGATCTACACCTCCTATGAACACAAGCCAACCCAACGCATCAGCAAGCAGGCTGAAATGGGCCCGGCCACGGTCATCATCTCCGGCATAGCCGAGGGCATGATCTCCACGTGGATCCCCTTGCTCACCATCGTCGTGGCGATCCTCCTGTCGTTTAACCTCGCGCAGATCGGCACCGATGGCAGCTTCCTCATGGGTGTCTTCGGGGTGGGCATCGCGGCGGTTGGCATGCTCTCGACCCTCGGTATCACCCTCGCAACCGACGCCTACGGCCCCATCGCCGACAACGCTGGCGGCAACGCCGAGATGACCCATCAACCCGCACACGTCCGCCAGCGCACCGACATGCTCGACAGCCTGGGCAACACCACCGCCGCCACCGGCAAGGGGTTTGCCATCGGTTCCGCGGCGTTGACTGCCCTCGCGCTGCTCGCCGCCTATGTCACCACCGTGCAGGGGGCCTTGGTCCGCACCTCGGCCGGGGGGAACACCGTGCAACTCGCCGGCGGGGCCGTGACCGACGGCAAGGTCGTATTCTCGGGTGATGGGGACGTGCTCGATGTCGCCACGATGAAGCTGCCGCAGATCATGGAGCTTTACAACGTGACGCTGATGAATCCCTCGGTTTTGTGCGGGCTTTTCATCGGTGTGATGCTGGTGTTTGTGTTCTGCTCGATGACGATGAACGCGGTCGGCCGGGCCGCTTACGCGATGATTGATGAGTGCCGGCGGCAGTTCGACATCATGCGGGCGCAGTTCAAGAAGAATGGTATGAGCGACGAAGACATCGCCAACCCGATGAAGTGGCCTTACCAGGTTGAAAGTGATGGCAAGAACTATCCGGATTATGCTTCTTGCGTGGATATCTCCACCGGCGGGGCCTTGCGGGAGATGGTGCTGCCCTCGCTGATGGCGGTGATGGTGCCGATCGTCGTGGGGTTGATCCTCGGCGTGGCGGGGGTGATGGGGCTGCTGGCGGGGACGCTGGTGTGCGGCTTCGCGGTGGCCATCTTCATGTCCAACGCCGGCGGCGCTTGGGATAACGCGAAAAAATATATCGAAACCGGTAAGCACGGCGGCAAGGGCTCCCCAGCACACAAAGCGGGTGTCGTAGGCGATACCGTCGGCGATCCATTTAAAGATACCTCCGGCCCCTCGCTGAACATCCTGATCAAGCTCGTCTCGGTCGTCTCGGTGGTCTTTGCGGGGTTGATCGTGAAGTTCTCGCCATACGTTGCAGGGGTTATTGGGCTTGCTAACTAGCTTGCGGCCTTATTTGACGGTATACTTAGTGACATCAAACCCTGCGGATCGACTCCGTGGGTTTTACATCCATGCAAAGTTGCCTCATGCCAGAACGCGAAGCCTTTACCACCAGCGCCACCTCAGCCGCGCCCACACGTGACCCCGCCATGCAGGATGACCCGCGGGCCTTTGTTGTGGAAGCAGCAAGGCTCTTGGCGGATTCGCATTGCGAGGATTTGATGATCTTCGATGTGCGCGATTTAAGCCCGGTCACGAAATACATCCTGATTGCCACCGGCACGTCGGACCGCCAGATCAAGGCGCTCGGTGGGCACGTCTCGGAACTGGGGCGAGAGCTTGGCTTTGGGCGTATCGGCTCTGAGAAGGATGCCGCAGCAACGTGGGTCGTGCTCGATTATGTTGAGGTGATGGTCCACCTGTTCGAGCCGGTGACCCGCGCCCATTATGATCTTGAGTTGCTCTGGGGTGATGCGCCGCGGGTACCGTGGCACCGCGGCTGAGTTTATGTGAAGCAAACCTAACCCCGGGTAATCAAGGAGATCGATATGGCTAATTTTGCCTCGGCTATCAAAGAAGAAGTGACGAGACTGGCTCGGAAAGAGATCAAGAAGGAAGTGTCGGCCGCGAAGCGTCAGCAGTCGCAGCACCGCAAGGATATCGCGGCGCTCAAGCGCGACATCACCACGCTGCAACGCAAGCTGGCGTTCCTGGAGAAGCAGGAGACGCGTCGGCTCAAGCGTGGGCCCGTCGCTGCTGCGGGCATCGCCTTCGTGCCCGAGGCCAAGGCGGATGGACGCACCGCGCCGCGATTCCAGGCACGCGGCCTGCGCACCCACCGCGAAAAGATCGGGCTCTCCGCCGAGGACTACGGAAAACTCGTCGGGGTCAGCGGCCTGACCATCTACAACTGGGAAAAAGAAAAGTCCAAGCCCCGCAAGTCGCAGATCCCAAAGATCGCAGACGTCCGCAAGCTCGGGCAACGCGAAGCCAAACGCAGGCTCGAACTGCTGCCCGGCTGATCGCCTAGAATCGTGAAGGAACTGCTATCAAACGAGCCGCGACCGTCAGGGAGCGGTTCTTTTCTGTGCACTTTCCTGGGGATACCGCTCCCTCACGGTCGCGGCTCGTTGAAGCCAGTACCGCTCCCTGACGCTCGCGGCTCGGTGAAGGCGAGGAATACGCATCCTGACTCAATCGACGGGCTTGCCGCGTAGCCCGTCGCTGAGTTCGAGCACTTTCCGCGCGACACTGGGCCTTAGCTGACGCAGCACCGGCAGGACATCATGCCGCAGTCTCGCACGTGTCCGCGAACGGTCGGCGTTGGTGTGGTCCTCCCGCCAGGGCTGGGACAGGTGCTGAAGGAAATCCACCGCCTGCGCGTGCGTGGCACCGAGCATCGGGCGGATGAGCGACAGGCCCCGCGTGGGCGGCGTCTGTGGCGACTGTGCTGCGGCGGGTAAAGCCATGGATCGCCGCCACGCGATACCGCGTAGCCCGCTGGCTGTGGTGCCCCGCAGCAGGCGCATCAGCACGGTTTCCAGGTGATCGTCCGCGTGGTGTGCCGTGGCGATAAATGCAGCGCCAGCCTCCGCCGCGATATCCGCCAAGGCGCTATATCGCAGCCTCCGTGCCTGCGACTCGGTGTTGCCCGGCGGCACAGCGATGTCGCGGCGGAGATAGGGCAGGTGGAGCTGCTCCGCCAACGACGCGACAAACGCCGCATCACCCTCCGCCTCATCCATCGCACGCAGGTGGTGTTGCACGTGCGCCACATGCAGCGTCAACCGCCAGCCTCGTCGGCCCGACAGCAGGCGCAGCGCCCGCAGCAACGCGACGGAGTCGGCCCCACCACTGACCGCCACCACGATCGCCGCGCCTTCCACGACACCGCACCGCCGCCGCAGCCCGTGCACGACCTGGCGGACCAGCGGGTGGTAAGCGAGCTTGGCGTTGTGCTTAGGCATGCGTGCTTTATGCTCGATCCGGGCTTGCGTCTGCTGAATCATCATACCGCCTTGTGTTTGCGATAAACTGGTGCGATGCCTGACCGTTCGTCATGCGAACCCGCGATAGATGCCGTGGCCGAGATCGCGGTGAACCTGGACGACCTCACGCCCGAAGTCATCGGGCATGTGGCCCAGTCGCTGCTGGATGAGGGCGCGTTGGATGTCTGGACCACGCCGATCATGATGAAGAAGCAGCGGCCGGGCGTGTGCCTGTCGCTGTTGTGTGCGCCGGGGGACCGGGATCGACTGGCTCTGCGGGTGATCGACCTCACCGGCAGCTTTGGCGTCCGCTTCCGGGCGTGGGACCGCCTTGTGCTGGAGCGGCGGTTCGAGACGGTGGAGACGCGCTTTGGGACGATGCGGGTCAAGGTCGGCGTTGAAGCAGGGCGCGTCGTGACCGCGAAAGTGGAGTTTGACGACGCGGCGGCGCTGGCTGCGCAGCACGGGCAGCCGGTGCGGGTGATTCTCGCGGCGGGTCAGGCCGCGGCCGCAGGCCTGCTGGACGGGGGGGCGGACGTATGAAAATGGGCTGTGTGTTGCAGTTGGCGTTGACGCCGGAGATGGAGAAGTACGGCTGGGGCTTTGCGATCTCGGGCATCCTGCTGGTGTCGCTGTCGCTGTTGCTGCGTCTGCGCAAGAAGATGCGGGCGGGGAACCAGCGGGTGACCGCGCGCGAGAACCTGGAGCGATACAAGGCCAAGACCGAGGTGCGCGACGACCTGAGCAGGGTGATGGTCGAGGTCGAGCAGATGGCCCGTCGCGTGGCGGCTCAGCTTGATGCAAAGACCATCGCGGTGGAGAAACTCCTGGCCGAGGCGGATGAAAGAATCGCCCGGCTTGAAGCGTTGCAACACACAACGCCGACGGGCGCGCCCCCAGACATACCACCCGCCCCGCAAGCCGACACCATGCCCCCGGCCAAGACGCCCGCGCGTGCCACCCCAGCCGCAGACAGTAGCCCGACCACACCCGCCGACGAACTCTCGGCCAAGGTGTACGCGCTGGCTGACGACGGCCTGAACCCCAGCGACATCGCACGAAAACTGCAAGAGCATATCGGCAAAGTTGAACTCATCCTCGCGCTTCGCTCCGCCTGACCCCACGCCCCATCCACCGCAGGTTCAAGGCCAATCGACGCATCCGACCGGCGGGCAGGGTAGAATCCGTTTTCTGATCCAAGGAGCTACGTCATGCTACAGGGTGCCTACACCGCGCTGGTTACGCCTTTTCGCCACGGCCAGGTCGATTACGACCGGCTCAAGGCCAACGTGAACTTTCAGATCGACAGCGGGATCGACGGGGTGGTGCCCTGCGGCACGACCGGCGAATCGCCCACGCTGTCGCATGAAGAGCACGGCAAGGTGATCGAGACGGTGGTCCAGGCCGCCGCCGGCCGCGTGAAGGTGATTGCCGGGACCGGCAGCAACGCGACCAGCGAAGCGGTGTCGCTCACGAAGCACGCGGCTGCGGTCGGTGCGGATGCCGCCCTTATGGTCAACCCGTACTACAACAAGCCGACGCAGGACGGCTTGTACCACCACTTCATGACCGTGGCCGACGCGGTCGATCTGCCGATCGTGCTTTACAACATCCCCGGCCGAACCAACATCACCATGGCACCGACGACCGTGGCCCGCCTCGCCCAGCACGACCACATCGTCGCCATCAAGGAAGCCACCGGCTCGCTCGACATCGCCAGCGAGATCGCGTCGCTGTGTGACCTCACGATTATCTCGGGCGACGACTCGCTGACGCTCCCGTTGATGTCGATCGGTGGGAAGGGCGTCATCAGCGTGCTGTCGAACCTGCTGCCCACGCGGATCAAGGCATTGACCGACGCGGGGCTCAGCGGGGATTTTGAGTTGGCCCGTCGGCTGCACATCGAGTTGTTCGGCCTGTGCAAGGGCATGCTCACGCTGTCCACCAACCCGATCCCCATCAAGGCCGCGATGGCGCTGGCCGGTATGGATTCTGGCGAGCTGCGGCTGCCGATGTACCCGCTGGATGCGGACAACACGGCCGTGCTTGAGAAGCTGCTCAGCGACGCGGGTGTGCTGCCCGCGGCTGTGTGAACTTCCGCACGCGCTTGGCGTCTATCCATGCGATGTGGTCGTGCGTGCCATTTACGAAAGAGAGAGCGACGATGAAAGCCGTGCCTACGCGTGTATGGATGTTGCTGTTCTGCGGCTGTTTCGTGTGCGGGTTTGTGATGTCGCCTGCCGGCGCGGCCCGCGAGGGAGGGGCCAGCCACGCGGATCGCCTCAACCAGGCCGGGCTGGTGCTGGTGGGTGAGGTTGTCGAGGTGGGTCAGGCCATCGCGGCCATGAGCATGCCCCCGCAATACAACGTGAGCTTCACGCTGGGGAAAGACACCCAGGCCCTGCGTGGTGTGGTGGATGGCAAGGTGGAAGTCCGGCTGCACACGATGGATGAGGCGATGCTGCCCAAGCGCGGCGACAAGGTGATCGTGGTGGCAGACCGTGGGGAGGACGGGGCGGTGCAGTCCACGCTGCTGCTGCCCGCGACACCCGAGCACTTCAAGCTGGCTGAGCGGGCGACATCGGTGCCTGTGGGCTGGGGCTTGGTGGCTGAGGGTGTAGTCTGCCCGTGGTCGGCGTTGGGGGCAAAGGCCTGGCCTAAGGCGCTTGACGCGCTGGTCCCGGCCGATCAGCCCGGTTCCGTGCGTTGCAGCAAGACCGGCCGACCCGCGTTGATGCTCGGCCAAGGGCTGACCCTTTCCGTCGAGCAGGTCATCCCCGAGAAGGTCGAGCAGTGGGTCAACCCCTATGGCGACGGCACATTCCGAGTCACGCTGACCAACACCACCGACGCCCCGGTCACCACCGCGGTGCTGCTGGCTCAGGGGGAAGCCGTATTGTGGGAGGAATCGCTGGTTGTGATCCATGGCGGTATGGCCAAGCCATTGTCATCGGCCAAAGGCTTGCCCGCCACGGCTAAGCCCGTCACGCTCCAGCCGCACGCCTCGATCAGCACCACGGTCGATACGCTGGCGTTAGATGGCGTGGACTGGCCGCAGGGCGGCAGCCGCGTCCACTTCAGTTTTGCGTTGGGCGAGCAGTCGGTCGGGAGCTTCTTTTACTACTTTTCGAAGCACCACGACAAGCTGCGTGATGCGGCGCGTGCCAAGCCGGGAACACGATGAGTTTCAGCGTGGCGTGTTGAGGTTGGTGGGTCAGTCTTTGACCGGCCCGGCGAGGCCCTTGAACGTCCTGCCCACATCGGGGGTCCATCCGTTGAGGCTAAACGCCACGCCGACGACTTTGCCGGTGACGTATTTGAGTGGGACCGGGCCGAAGTATCGGGAGTCGCTGGAAAGGTCGCGGTTGTCACCCATCGCCCAGATGTGGCCCTCGGGCACGGTGTACGTGTCGCCGAACTTGAGTTGGTCGCTCTGGTAGGTGTACCACCCGCCGGGGAACGGTCGGAGGTTGGGCTTGTTGGGCGGGAAGGCTGGATCGGTGACGATCTGGACGCTGCGGGTCTTGCCGTCGATGATTTCGTCTCGCCGCAGGCCGTCGTAGCGGTAGGGCCTTCCGTCTTCCTCGCGGCCGGCAAAGGCGGTGAAGCGCGGGTTGTCGTAGGCGGTCTCGAACGTGGTGCCTTCCGCTGTCGTGATGAGCAGCCGACCATCCTCGGTCCACTGGATCGTATCGCCCGCGATCGCCACGCAGCGCTTCACCAGCCGCGTGCCCTTGACCCCGGCCGGGGTGTTGTCGGGCTGGGGCGACCAGAAGGTGATCAGGTCGTCGCGCTGCGGGCTGCTGTACTTCCACGCGGGGATGCCGCGGAGCGGGTTGGAGAACTCGATGCCGGTGAAGGGGATGGCGAACTTAGGCCCGGAGAAGGGGAAGTGCAGGCCGTAGGCCATCTTGTTGACGACGATCCGATCACCGATGGCGATGGTGGGCAGCATGGACCCCGAGGGCACATCGTTCCAGTCGGCAAAGGTCGAGCGGATGATGCTGAGCACGATGATGACGGTGAGGATCGGCCGGACCCACCCGCGCCAAAACTCCAGCGCGTGCTCTTTGAGCGTCTGAGGTTTCTTCGGCTCGGCGTCGTGGGTAGGGGGGGTGGCGGGGGTGGTATCGCTCATGGTGTCATCCCGATCGGTACGAGGGGATGATACCGCGAGTTCGGAGGGCGGGGCGTCACCCGGCAATGGGGACCGGGGGAGCTTGATAACGGACCGGGGGTGGGGCGTCGTGCGTTTGCATCCAGCATTCGAGCCAGAGGCCCACAGCCGTGTCCAGCTCCCGCAGTGCTTCTTCGGGGGATTCGCCGAATGCAGAGCAATTCTGCAGATCGGGCACCGCCGCGATCCAGCCCCCATCTTCCTGGGAGTAGAACACGTTCACGTGGTAATGGGGGAACGACTTAGCCATCGCTTAGATTATATCGGCTTATCTTGGCGAGCAGGTCACGGATTTGATAGGCCTTGGCCTTTCCACGGACTTCCTGAAGGTTCAGGGCCACATCGGGATGGTCCCGGTGCTGGTAGATGTGGTGGCTGCCGTGGGTGCGGACATAGATGAAGCCGACAGCTTCTGCCACGGCACAGGCCTCGCCGAACCGTACATTTGCGGGGCTGTTGCGGAGTTTTTGCAGGCGTTTTTCGAGATTCATACGCGCTTACAATTATCGTTGAGGTCCAGCGGGGCCTGACGGCCACCGCTAAACGGGGCGATGGTGTCTCACCCCGCGAACATGGCTTCGACGAAGGCCTCGGGCTCGAAGGGTTGGACGTCGTCGGGGGTTTCGCCGGTGCCGATGAACTTGACCGGGAGGTTGAGGGCCTCGCGGATGGCGATGACGATCCCGCCGCGGGCCGAGCCGTCGAGCTTGGCCAGGAAGATGCCGGTGACCTCGGTGGCCTCGGCAAAGACCTTGGCCTGATTCACGCCGTTCTGCCCCGTGGTCGCATCAATCACCAGGATCACCTCATGCGGCGCCCCCGGAAGTTTTCTTTCGACCACCGCGCGGATTTTCGTGAGTTGGCGCATGAGGTGGTCCTGCGTGTGCAGTCGGCCGGCGGTGTCCAGCACCAGCACATCCACGCCCCGCGCGATCGCCGCCTCCGTGGCATCAAACGCCACCGCCGCGGGGTCGCCGCCCGCCGCACCCTTCACCACCTCCACACCCAGCCGACCAGACCAGACCTCCAACTGCTCGACCGCCGCAGCCCGGAAGGTGTCGCACGCGCCCAGCAGCACGGTCTTGCCCTGGTCGCGCAGGCTCTTGGTGATCTTGGCGATGCTGGTGGTCTTGCCCGCGCCGTTGATGCCGCACACCAGGATGACCGTCGGCTTCTGACCGGCCGGCGCGGAGTGCAATCGACGGTCCTCCTCGGGGAAGTAGGCGATGAGTTGGGCCTTGAGAAAATCGAACGCCTCGTCGCCGGAGGTCATCTCGCCGCGGTCGTAGGCCGCCTCGATGTCCTTGCGCAGCTCGACAGCGGTCTTGATGCCGACGTCCGCCTGGATGAGCAGACGCTCGATCTTGCGGATCAGCTCCGGCGAAAGGGCCTGGCCCTGCAGCAGATTGCGCAGCGGGGAACCGGCCGAGGCGCTGGTCTTGGCCAAGGCGGATTTGAGCTTGGAAAATGCGGTCTTGAAGAGGGACATGGGCTCGGGATCAGGCTGGGGTTCTGGCGTCAGGGTTGTTCGCTGTGCTCGTCCACGATCGCGTCATCCAGCCACGCATCGCCCGTGGCCGGCGCGGGGGTGGTTCCCTCGGCTGGCGCGAGCCGTTTGGCGGCCTTGTCGAGGACGCCGTTGATGAACGCGGGCGAGTTCTCCGCGCCGAACTGCTTGGCGAGGTTCACCGCTTCGTTGATGGCCACTTTGTAGGGCGTTCGGCCGGTGGCGATCTCGTGGCACGCCAGCCGGATGATCGCCCGGTCGATGGGCGGCTGGCGGTGCGTGGGCCAATCCGGGGACAGTTCGGTCGCCAGCGTGTCGTACGCGGCCCGCGCATCCCACGCCGACACCGCAAAGCCAGCCGCGAACTCGCGGGCCTCGGGGGTGTCGTGCTCGTCGTCCAGCGACTGCGCCAGCACAGCGGGGTCGGTCTCGCCAGCCATATCGATCTGGTAGAGGGCCTGCATGGTCAGCCGGCGGGGCAGGCGTGGGGTGGTGGGGTGGGTGGGGGGCATGCTGAGTTGTTGCCGCTTGTGTCGGGTGGGCTTCGGGGAGTAGCAGAGGCACAGAGTTTAGCTGTTCTTGATCTGCTGGATGAGGTTGCCCATTTCCACGGCCGTCATCATGGCAGACCTGCCCGCGTTGCCCATCTTTGCACCGGCCCGGTGGATCGCCTGTTCGAGGTTGTCGCACGTCAGCACGCCGAAGATGCACGGCACGCCGGTGAGCACCCCCGCATCCTTGATGCCCTGCGCCGCCTGCGCGACCACGTGGTCGTAGTGGTCGGTGTCCCCGCGGATGACGCAGCCCAGGCAGACCACCGCGCTGAACTTGCCGGTTTCCGCAAGGTTTTTCGCGGTGACGCCGAGCTCGAAGCTGCCGGGGACGTGCGCGATGGTCAGGGCCTCGGGGTCGCCGCCGAGCTGCTTCCACGTGTCGATGCACGCAGCAAGCAGGTGGCCGGTGATGAACTCGTTGAACCGGGCGACCACGATCGCCAGGTGGGCATCGCGGAGGATGAGTTGTCCTGCTAGTTCGGTGGTCATGGGTGGAGGTCAGTGTGCGGCTTCGATGGCGTTGACCTTGGCGAGGCGGCGGTGGTGGCGTTCCTCAGCCGAGAACTTGGCGCTGCAGAAGGCCCGGACCAGGTCCTCCGCCAGTTGCGGGCCGATGATCCGGCTGCCGAGGCACAGGACGTTCATGTTGTCGTGCTCGACGCCCTGATGGGCGGAGTACACATCGTGACAGACCGACGCCCGCACGCCCTTGAACTTGTTCGCGGCTATGCAGGCCCCGACGCCCGAGCCACACAGCAGCACCCCGCGTGCCGCCTGCTCGTGGATGAGGGCATCCCCGACGTACCGGGCGAAATCGGGGTAGTCATCGTCCTTGTCATACGCGTGGGCCCCAAGGTCCAGCACCTCGTGCCCCATGGATTCGACGACCTCGATCATCCGGTGTTTGAGCGGGAAGCCGCCGTGGTCACATGCAATCGCGACTTTCATATGCAAGCCTCCATTGAGTAGGTCGTTCATTATGGCGGGTTGACGACGGCTTGCAATGGGGGGTGGGAAGCGCCCCCGCCGCCCGGTGCCGCGGGGGCCGCCAGTCTGCCACCGGGTTAGCTTGCGGGTTAGCTTGCGGGTTGGCTTCCGGGGTAGCTTCCGGGGGCGGGCTCGGGCCGCAGGAATCGGGGGAAGAACTCGAGCAGTCCCGCGAGCGTCTGGACCGAGCCGCGCATGTGTTTGATGAGGATGTCGAGGGTTTTCTCGCTGGTGTCGATGGCGTCACGCTGGCACGTGTTGAAGTACCGCAGCTCGACCCGCCGCCAGTCGCGCCACAGGGTTTTGAAGATCAGCCCGGTCTCCTCGGCCGTGAGCACCGGGCACAGCCGGACCGACCCGCCGGTGATCAGCGACAGCGGGGCCTCGAGCGCCTGGATGTTGTGCTGATAGCCGATACGCCAGGGGTTGTCCGGCGCGGTACACATCTGGTGGAAGATGTGGGCGGGGTTCTTCGTGGTGGGGTGGTGGTCGAGGAACGCGCGGTACAGGTCCGGCCCGACCCGGCGTTTCACCGCCGCCAGAGCCGACAGGCCCGACGGCTGGGCGGCCTCCGCAGCACCAGCGATGAGCCAGTCCATGTCGCGCTGCAACGCGAGCAATGCCTCGTGCATCTTCGCCGCCACGCCGCTGGGCGGTGCGGACGGCTGACGCCTCGGCGGCTTGAGCGCGTCGGCCCGCACCTGACGCAGGCCGAGGTAATCCACCAGCGTCAGTGTGATGTTGTCCGGCCCGCCGTAGCCGTTGGCCGCCTTCACCAACTCGGCGCAGGCTTTGGTCGGGTCCTGATGCTCGGTCGGCAGCGCCAGGAGCTCCGGGTTGGAGACCGTGTCGGTCAGGCCATCGGTACACAGCAGGACCCGGTCGCCGGGCTCCAGCGTGAAGTACGCCACGGCCGGCTCGGTGTCGCCCTGACGCCCGATGAACTGCATCAGCAGCCGCCGCTCCCCGCCGTCGAGCAGGTCGCCATCCTCCAACTCGACAAGGCGTTGCTGGCCCTTGGTGTGGTCCTTGGTGAGCTGCTTGAGCTTCGGGCCACGCTTGAGGTAGATGCGCGAGTCCCCCGCGTGAGCAACGTAAGCGGTCTTGCCGTCGATGAGCGCGGCCGTCATCGTGGCGCCCATGTCCTTGAGGATCGGGATCGGCTGCGCGGTGGTATAAACCGCGCGGTTGAGCTGAAGGATCGCTTCGAGCAGGGCGTTCATGACCTGCGGCGGCTCGGTGCTGGTCATCGCACGCAACCGCCGCTTGAGCAGGTGGCTGATGCTGTGGGCGATCAGGTGAGACGCGGCCTCGCCCGAGGGCATCCCGCCGATGCCATCACACACCACGAACAACCCCAGAAGAGGGTCGCTGGCGGCCGCGTCTTCATTCGCCAGCCGTTTACGGCCGGGGTCAGACAGCGAGGCATAATTGAGGTGGGCAAGCGTCGGCATGGTCCGTCTGATCGTGAGAACCTGATGATAACCAAATAGCCGCGTAGGAATGGCCGTCACGCCTGAAGCGCCCAGCATCTACGGGTTATTCCCAGTGTTCGAGCGGTACTTCTGCCCCGCAGGACAAGGGCCCTGTTACGACGATTGCGCCTTCTCCGCGCCGCACGACCAGCAGACCTCGAAGTTGCCGGGGTTGTCTTCGGTACAGGCGGGGCATGTCCAGTCGATCTCCTTGCTCTCTTGGCTCGGCGGCTCGGGCGGCATCGCTTCCCCCAGCTTCATCCGCCGCAAGAGGTCGATCGCCTCAAAGTAGTGCGTGCGCGCCACCGTGAGTTGCCCGCGCTCCCGCAGCCGGCCGATCGTCATGCCCGGCAGCAGGCCCCAACTGCTGCTCTCTTCGACGTATGGGATGGCATAACGTTCAAACACCGCCGCGATTTCATCGGTCAGCCGGACCTGCTTGCCCTCGGCATACAACGGCGGCATGGCCCCGCCGGGGATGTAGTCATCCAACTCGATCGCCTCACCGCACTCCGGGCACATCAGGCGCGTGACACCCCCCAGCGGGTATTCGCAGTGCCGACACACCAGCCCAAAGTCCCCCAACGGCAATCGCTCAGGATCAAACGTCATCCCTCAAGTGTATCCCCCCGTTTAGCCGCGGGCGTCCGCCCGCGCCGCTCCCCGCCCCGTCCCCCCAACCATGCAACCACCCGCCCCGCCTACCCACCGTGACCTCAAAACCCCAGCCCCAACTCCCCGCGCAGCGCATCAAGCGCCCGCATATTCCCCAGCGTGTCGCTGCGGCTCACCGTCGGGGAAGCGCCATCGCGCACCGCCGCGGCAAAGTCGTCCGCCTCAAGCCCGTACAACGGCCCGCCCGCATCCACCCGGTGCTCCTGACGCCCGGGCTTCACACCGCCGCCGTCCTGCTTGGGCGGCGTCTGCCCGTCGCGGACCCACACCGCGTTACGCACGGGTGGCTTCCACGGCACGGGGACCTCGATCCACCCATCTGTCCCGCAGATCATCGCGGCATTGTTCGCCTGCTGATCCATCGCGCACACAAACGAAGCCGTGACCCCGCGCTCGAACCACAGCGTCCCCGCGGCACTGACATCCACGCCAGTCTCGTGCAGTTGCCCCGTCGCATGCAGGCCCACCGGCTCAACGCCCGCGATCAGCCGGCTCAGGCTCAGGCAGTAACACCCGATGTCCATCAACGCGCCGCCCGCGAGCTCGGCCGAGAACCGCACGTTGCCCGTGACCGTCCGCGCGTGGTAACAGAAACTGGTGCGGATGGACTTCACCGTGCCGATCTGACCCTCCGCGATCGCGGCAAGGTAGGCCTTGGTCAGCGGGTGGCTGCGGTACATGAACGCCTCGACCAGCAGAAGCCCAGCCTTCTCAGCCGCGTCGTACATCTCCTCGGCCTCGGCAGCGGTGACACTGACCGGCTTCTCGCACAGCACATGCTTCCCAGCCGCCAGGGCCTTGAGCGTCCACGCGTGGTGCATCGAGTTGGGCAGTGAGATGTAAACCGCTTCGACCTTGTCGTCCGCCAGCAGCGCTTCGTATGAGGGGTGGGCAGCCGGGAGGCTGTGCTTGTTGGCAAACGCGGCCGCGGAAGCCTCGCTGCGCGAGCCGACCGCCACGACGCCGCTGCGTGCAGAATCAGCGACGCCCGCCGCGAACTGGTTGGCGATATTGCCCGTGCCGATGATGCCAAAACGAAGTCTGTCGTCCATATTTTGCCTCACCATGCGAATATCACCGCGATTACCCCGCCCCCGTTTAGCGCCGGGCGTAAGCCCGCGTGTCCTCCGCGCGGGCGGACACACGGACGCACGAACACGCGGGCGGACGCCCGGCGCTAAACGGGGGTTGATCTTACAATGGATGGATGCGAAAACCGAACGTACCTTCGGCGATTGGGTTGTGTGTTCTGGGTGTCTTGCCCGTGCTGGCCGAATCCGCGCCCGCGACCGAGGCCCCGCCGCTGATCCCGGCGGACGCGGCGGTGCAAGTCGTGGCCGAGGGCTTCAAGTTCACCGAAGGCCCAGCCCTCGCGCCGGATGGGTCGATCTACTTCACCGACATCCCGAACAACCGGATTCACCGGTATGACCCCGCGACGGGGAAGACGGCGGTCTTTCTTGAAAACACGGGCGGGGCGAATGGTTTGATGTTTCTCGGGGAAACGATGTTCGCCTGCGCGGGCACATGGCGTTGTGTCGCGACATGGCGTAAGGACGCAAGCGATTCGGTATTTAAAGATGATGTGGCTCTAGATCCATTGATCGCCGACTTCGAGGGCAAACCTCTCAATAGCCCCAATGACCTCGTGATATCAGATGGCGCAGTCTATTTTACGGATCCCCGTTATGGATCACGCGACGATATGGCCCAGCCCGTAGAAGGTGTGTATTTCTATGTTTCGTCGATTTACGATGGGGAGAATCTCGAGCCGGCGCAACTCGTTCGCATCATCGACAACCTCGTCCGCCCCAACGGCATCGCGCTCTCGCCCGATGAGAAAACGCTCTACGTCAACGACCACGGCGCCAAGAAAGTCATGGCCTACCCGCTGCTTGCCCCCGGCAAAGTCGGGGAAGGCCGCGTGCTCTACGACACGGACACGGATGATGCTTCCGGGGGTGGGCCGGACGGCATGTGTGTCGATCACGCCGGGCGTCTGTATGTGGCGATCTTTGAGAAGGGTGTGGTCATCCTCTCGCCCGAGGGGCAGCGCCTGGGCTTCATCGACACCGGGCCACGCACGACCAACTGCACCTTCGGGGCCGACGGCCGGACGCTTTACATCACCTCCGATGGCAAGCTTAAACGCATCACCCTCCACACCGGTGCCCCGGAAGCGGCCCCCGCTGACGCGGAGCAGCAGGGATCGCCGCGCGACTAATTGCTGAACATGCCGTCGCGCTGTTTGCGGCGTTCTTCCCACTTATCATCAGCCTCGTCCTGCTTCTCTCGCCGGGGCTGCATATCCTCGAACAACTCGGAAGCGGGCGTCTCGCGTGGGGTGTCCGTGGTGGCCCGCTCGCTGGGTGCGCTGAGCAGGAGCACCGCGATCTGCGGCTCCTGGATCGTCCCCGTGACTCGGTAACGGCTAAGGCCATCGGTCACCTGCCCGATCGCTCGCCCCAGGATGCCGAGGCTCTGGTTGAGTTTTTTCAGCGGGCCGGCATTGATGTCGAGGTTGAGCGACTGGTCGAAGCCCACGGTCCCTGTGCCGGTGGCCGCGAGCAGGGCCGTGCTCAGCTCGATGCTTGTGAGCTTGGCGTGGTTCCCGACAAGGTCGAAGACAAAACTGGCGGTGTCCGTCCCCGTGCGGTCGCCGTCGCTGCCCGTGACGCGTGCAGCACGCGCCAGCTCGCCCGTGACCCGCCCGATCACCGGGATCATCGCGAGTTTGCCCTGCGTGATATTCACTTCCCCGGTGCCGTCGGCCTGGGTCATCAGTTCGGTGAGCCCGCCCGTGTAATGCAGCTCGCCGTTGACCAGGCCGGACAACTCGGTTGCCGTGGCCTCGTCTGACCCGCCCCGCAGCAGCTTCTCCAGGTACAGGTCTTTGAGTTCGATGCGCAGGTCCGCACGCAGCGCGGGGTTGAGCGCGACGCCGCCAGCGAGCGTGACCCGCCCGCCCAGCGCGTCGATGAACGAATCGCCCAGCTCAGCCCGGCCCTCACGCACCGCCGCGTCGATCGACAGCGTCTGGATAGGTAGCTGGTACTCGCCGTCGGCGATGTGGGCATCGGCCATGCGCAGCTCAATATCGAGCTGCGATTCCTGCCAGGTCTCCACCGGCAGCGTGCCCGTGACCCCGATGCTCAGCGTGCCGCGCGCGTCGTATTGCTTGAGCAACTGCTGGAGTTGGGGCGGCAGCACGTCTCGCCGCTCGGACGCGAGGTCCACCGCGAGCGTGGTGCTGCGGAGCTCGACCACGAGCGTGTCGAGGTTGAGCCTGCCCGCGGCGGCAAGGTCCAGCACCGGGGCGCGGTTGACTTTGAGGTCATAGGCGTACCACCCGGCATCTTCCGCATCGAAGTGCATCGTGGTGGTAAAGCCATCGAGCCGCATGGGTGGTTCGCCCCGCGTCCGTGGGTCGAACAGGAACTGCCCATCGCTCACGCTCACCCGATTCATGCGGAACACATCGCTCAGCGGCGGGGGCGGCGTGGTGGGGGCGGTATCTTTGGAGCGGACCAGGTCGCTGAAGCCGACGAGGTTGAACGTGTCAGTGTCTGCATTGTCCGCGGAACGATCGGCCAAGAGCCTGACGATCGGCGAGCTGACCTGCACCGCGCGGATGATGATGGGTTGTCCCTGGCTTGGGACTTTGTCGAGCGTGAGTTCCAGGCGTTTTGCTTCGACGATCGCGGTGCGGCCGTTGGGGGCGGCGGGGTCCGCAGCGGTGAGGCGGACATTGGTCAGCACCACCGATTGGGGGTACTGATAGTCCAGCATGTCAAAGGTTAGTTCGGCGTTGAGGTGGCCATTGACGATGCGGCGTAGCTGCGAGCCGATCCACTGCTCGACGGCGGTGTCGCTGCCCTCGCCGCCGGCCTGGTAGAACAGATACCCGCCAACCCCTGCCCCCACCGCGAGTATCAGGACCAGCACCCCCGCAATGCGCACTAGAACTCGGGTTTTCATACCAAATCATAGCGCGGGGTATCGGTCAGTTTCACTCGACGACCGAGATTTGTGACGCGGCATGGACCTCGATCTGTGGGCGCTGCTTGTGGACTGTGATCGGGCCGGTGACGCGGATGGTCTTGTTGAGGTAGTACACGTCTGGCGATTCGGGCAGCCCCTCGAACGCCGACTTGAACACCGCGAGGTAGAACTGTTGGCGGTCGTTTTTCTTGAAGTTGAGGAAGCAGATGTTGCCGGATTGAAGGAGGAAGGTGTCCACGATGGTTCCCTCGACCGTGGCCTCATGCCCCAGAAACTGCGCAGCCTCTTCCCAGGGGATGATGGCACCCTCGGCTGGCGGTTCGCTTTGTGCCTCGGGCACCAGTCGGATCGCGGGTAACGGCTGGGTGATTAATTCGCCTTCCTTGGGGATCGCGCTTCGCCCAGCGGGGGGAATGTAGGGCTGGGCTGCGGCGACGAGGACGGGGGGCTGGGTGCCATTCGCGGAAAGACCCCCAGCGGCGGGGCCGGGCTCCCGCTCAGTCGCGGCGGCGTGAATCGCTGCTGGTGCGGGTGACTTCTCGGGCGACAAGGCCTCGGGCGTCGTGGTTTGAGCGCCAGCCGTGCCAGTCGCGTCGGGTGCGGCGGTGTAGGTGCGTTCCGGGCAGCCAGTCAGCAGCAGAAGCGGGGCGATCAGCGCGAAGGGCGAGAGAGCCGACAGGACGCGGGATCGAACAGTTGGCGGGGTCACGGTGGCGGGCATGAGGCGGTACTCGGGGTGTGCAGGTCTGGCGGGATTGTAGGCGGGGCGTGGGGTTGGCACCTGCTTGTTAACATAGAACGCATGGATCACATTTTGGGCCAATCCCGCGCGATCGAGGTGCTGCGGCGTCAGTTCGCCACCGGCCGACTCCATCACGCGTTCATCTTCCACGGCCCCGCGGGTGTGGGCAAGTTCACCACGGCCGCCGCACTCGCAAAGGTCCTGCTGTGCCACGGCCGATCTCAGGACAGCGACGGCGGTCACACAGCCTGCGGCGCGTGTGAGTCGTGCAGGCTCGCGGACATCGTCCCCCCAAAGGAGGACAAGGACGATGAGTCGGCCCTTGGCGTCGCTCACCCCGACCTGCACATCATCACCAAGGAACTGGCGAGGTACCACGATGATGCAAAAATCCGCAACGCGAAGATGCGCAACATCCCGCTTGACGTGGTGAAGCAGGCGTTGCTTGTGCCCGCGCACCGGTCCGCGCAGCTTGGCGGGGGGCGTTACGGCAAGGTGTTTATTGTTGATGAGGCGGAGCTGCTCAACTTCGAGGGGCAGAACGTGCTGCTCAAGACGCTGGAGGAACCGCCGATCTCGCCCGGCGGCGGGGCGACGACCATCATCCTGGTGACATCGAGCGAAGACCGCCTCTTGCCGACGATCCGCAGCCGGTGTCAGCGGGTTGCATTTGTGCCGCTGCCCGATGACGCGGTGCGGACGTGGATCGAGGGGCAGGCCGGGGCACCGCAGGAGCCGCGCCAGGTGAACTGGGTGGTCCGGTTCGCGGGCGGGAGCATCGGCAGGGCGTCGTTGGCGCTCGAGTATGGGCTGATGGAGTGGGCACAGGTCATCCTTCCCGCGATGCGTGAGATGGCCAAGGGTAAGGCGGTGGGGGACTTAGGCGGCAAGCTGGCTGGGATGATCGGGCAGTTCGCGGATGACTGGGTGAGCAAGCACAAGAACGCCTCGAAAGAGGCGGCCAACCAGCAGGCGGCTGCGCTGTGCTTCGCGGTGATCGCCACGGAAGCCCAGCATCAACTGGCGGGCATGGCGGCGCGGTGCGACCCCGCGGACCCAGTGGGGGCAGACGCCTTGACCGGCCCATGGCTCGCGGTGATCGATGCGGTCGATCAGGCGCAGCGGTACATCGCCACCAACGTGCATCTGGGCCTTGCCTGCGACCATCTGGCGTTGTCGATGAACGAAGCGCTGGCAGGTGAAGGCAGTCGGGCGTAAGCACACGAACAGACGCATTCAGTCCGCGCATCTACTTTTGCTCAACAAGGCATTATTCCTGATCCCGCAACGTTTAGACGCATGAACTGGCAATGGCTCATCATCGCGTATGCCGTGCTCTCGTGGTCAGCCCGCGTGGTGATGGTCCCGGTGATCCTGCGTCGGCGTTTTAACCCCGGCACGGCGTTGTCGTGGCTGGGGCTGATCTTCCTGATCCCGGAGGTCGGCCTGCCGTTGTACTGGCTGCTTGGCGTCGCGCATCTGGGGCAGAAGCGGGCGGCGTCGCACCGCCGCGTCGTGTCGGCTGACAAGACCAAACAGCGCGAGCTGGCGGTGCAGGCCTACCGCCAAAGGCCGGTCGTCGATCCGCAGCAGCAGGTGATGGTCCGACAGGCGGAGGCGTTGTCGGGGAACGCGATCGTCGGCGGCAACCGCGCCGAGCCGATCGCCACGGGCGACGACCTGATCGTCGGGCTGTGTCGGGATATCGATGCCGCGACCGACCACGTCCACCTGTTGTATTACATCTTCGTGGACGATTCGATTGGCGGGCAACTGATCGATGCCCTGATGCGCGCGGCGGGGCGCGGCGTGACCTGCCGGCTGCTGGTCGATGCGTCGGGCTCTCGCAAGTTTTTGCGCAGCGCGCGGTGCGCAGCCTTGCGGCGGGCGGGTGTGGACGTGCGCGGGGCTTTGCCTGTGCAGCTTTGGCGGAAGAAGCTGGCGCGGATCGACCTGCGCAACCACCGCAAGCTCACGGTGGTTGATGGCCGGATCGCCTACACCGGGTCGCACAACATCGTGGTGGAGGACTACGGCCACCGCTGGGCGGGCAAGTGGGCCGATCTTTCCGCGCGGTTCACCGGGCCGATTGTGGCACAGGTGCAGTCGGTGTTTCTGGATGACTGGGAGTTTGAGTCCGGGGTGCGGCTCGATGACGAGAAGTTGTTCCCCGACCTCGAGCCGATGGGCGAGGTCACCGGCCACGTCGTGCCGACCGGCCCTTCCCACGCGACGCAGACGTTTCAGCGGGTGCTCGTCGCGGCGCTGGGCTGTGCGCAGCGGAAGATCATCATGACGACCCCCTACCTGGTGCCCGATGAGCCGACGATGCTGTCGCTGGCGATGGCTGCGGCCCGCGGGGTCGAGGTGACGATCATTATCCCCAAGCGGTGCGACCACCCGCTGGTCGGTGCCGCGGCGCGGGCCTACATCGAGCCGTTGCTTGAAGCGGGGGTGCGCATCGCCCGTTACACGCCGGGCCTGCTCCACTCCAAGACCATCACGGTGGACGATGCGCTTGCGATGATCGGTTCAGCGAACCTGGACATCCGTTCCTTCGAGCTGAACTTTGAGCTGTCGATGCTGCTCTATGGCCCCGACATCACCGGGCGTCTGCGCTTTGTGCAGCAGAGCTACCTCGACCATGCGGAGGAGGTGTCGCTGGAGCAGTGGCAACGCCGACCGATGGTTTTCAAGCTCATCGAGCAGGCCGCGGCTCTGTTCTCCCCGCTGCTGTGATGCGTTAACATCTGCGATCTGTGAAGGAACAACTGGGCGAGATCTATGAGCAACACCGGCAGGGGCTTTTCTCGCTCGCGCTGTCGGTGACGCGTCGGCCCGAGTTGGCGGAGGACGCGGTGCACGACGCGATCGTTCGGCTCAGCCGCTCCAAGGCCAGGCCCACCGGCGACCCGGTCGGGTATGTGTATGCCGCGGTCCGCAATGCGGCCATCGACATCACCCGTTACCGCAAGGCCCGGCCGGAGGCGACCAACCGGGACGCGGCGATGTGCCTGTTCCTGCCCGACGCCACGCCCACCATGCTGGAGGCTGCGGGCGAGGCGGAACTGGCCCAGCGGGCGATGCAACGCATCGAAGCGCTCCCCGATAAACAGCGGGAGGTGCTGGTCTTGCGGCTGGTGGCGGGGCTGAAGTTCGAGCAGATCGCCCAGTCTTTGGACCTGCCCCTGGGCACGGTGACCACGCGTTATCGGCGGACCATCCACCAACTCCGGGAGGAGCTCGGTGAACAAAATCCCGGCAGCAGCCCGTCTGAAAAGTGAAGCCATGAAAGCCCCACACCCCGAAAACCCGTCCTTCGAATCCGACACGACAGACCCGGCCACGGCCGATCTGGAGCGGTTGATTGTGGCGCTTCCCGTGCGTCAGCCCGGCGTGGCGCTCGATGGCCGGGTGGCTGCGGCTCTGGATGGGGCTGGCGTGGTGGCATACGGATCGACCGGCTACCTGCTCCCGTGGGTCCGGCGGCTGACGGCCGCAGCGGCGGTGCTGGTGATCGGCGGCGGGGTGGCCATCGTTGCGATGTCGGTGTTCGATGACCCCGATGCTCCGCTAGGGGACCGCAACAGCGTGGCACCAGGCGGTGTGACTGCTGAACCAACGACACCGATCACGCTGGCATTGGCGGACGATGCTGCTCTGTTCGAGGATGTCTGGGTGGCGTCTGAGCCCACTGGCCGGGTCTTCATGGCTGGCGACCGGGCGATGGAGCTGGTCCGCGTGTCCACGATCCGACATACCAGCTTCGAGGAAGATGGCGTGTCGTATGCCGTGTCCCTCCCCGATGAACAAATCATCATCGTCCCCGCGTCCTACGAATAACCCCCCCCGGAAGCTTCCCCCGGAAGCTTCCCCCGGAAATTGCCCCCGCAAGAATGCAATCTTCGATAACGTTGGATAGAGCACCCCGGCCCCGGAACCGGCCCCGGCCCCGGAACCGGCCCCGGCAGTTTGGATACGACGCGATACTTGGACGACCCGCGATGGAGCACAACATGAGTGCCACAACCCCCCGAATCACTTGGTGTCTTGCCCTCGGCGGCGCGATGTTGCTTAGCACTGGTGCCCCTGCAATGGAAGCCCCAGCCCCCGATGTGCCGGCTGTGGAACCCGCACCCGCGGCCCCGGCGGTGCAAGACATGCCGTACCTCGGGCTGGTCGTCGTCCCCACCACCCCCGAAGCCCGCGCCCAGCTCAAGCTCCCCCAAGGCATCGGTCTGACGATTGCGGAAGTTGTCGAGGGATCGCCCGCAGAAGAAGCCGGCCTCCAGCAGCACGACATCCTCCACAAGCTCGGCGACCAGATCCTGGTCAACCCTCAGCAGTTGGGCACGCTGGTGCAGATGCACGGCAGTGGGGCGGCCGTCAGCGTGACGCTCTACCGGGCTGGGGAATCGATGCAGTTGCCCGTTACGGTGGGCAAGACCCAACGCCGGGATATAGACCGCGCGGTGCGGCAGCAGATCCGGTTTGGGCCAGCGGGCTTGGAGGTCCTGCCGGTGGACCCCGATGCACGGGTCATGGTGGGTGACGGCGATCCGCTGGAGGCCCAGCTACCGCTGATCGAGGCCCAACTCGAGAGGCTGCGCGAAGAACTCAAGCACGCACGACTTAACGCGCCCGATGCGTTTCAACGCATGGAGCAGTTGAGGCAGGACGGCAACGCCCAGCACATGACCCGCACCACGCGCATGGCCGACGCCCAGCACGTGATCGAGTTACGCACCGCGAACAACAGCCAGACGCTCAAGGTGACCGACGCCCAAGGCGAGGTGCTGTTTGAAGGCCCCTACAACACGAAAGAAGAGCGGGCCGCGGTCCCCGCCGAGTTGCTGGAGAAGGTGCAACGGATGGAGCAGCGGGTCAACGTGCGTGTGCAGTTGAACCCTCGGGGGCAATTACGGCTCCAGCAGCCTGCCCCGCAGAATGCCCAGCCAGAACCCGCACAGCAGCCCGAGCCAGTACCCGCGAAACCCATGCTGAACTGATGGCCCACCGGCTGCGTACCAGACTTGCAAGGCATCGACGGAATCTCCTGACACCCCACTGGCCCCTCGGGTCGGTGGGGTGTTTTTTGGTGTCCCGCAGGAAAAGCGATAGCCGGGTTCCGATGCGATGCCCCGCGTTGCCAACCGCCGCACGATGGACGATACTCGCCTGTGATAGCTGACCACTGATGCCAGACACTCCCGGCACACACGACATGCACTACCGCCTCATTGCGATAGATCTTGATGGCACGCTGCTGGGGCCCGATGGCAAGGTCAGCCCCGGGAACCGGGCCGCCATCGCGCGTGCCCAGCAGGCGGGTGCGATTGTCGTGCCCTGCACCGGCCGGGCCTGGCACGAGGCGTACCCGACCATTGCGGGGATCGATGGGCTGGACCGTGGCATCTTCGTCACCGGCTCGATGGTCAACGATGTGGTCACCGGCAAGACGATCGAGGCGCGGCCGTTCGCCGCGGATGTGGCAGCCCGCCTGGTCGAGTTGATGGCCGACCTGCCCGAGGCGGTGCTCGTCTTCCGCGACCGCGATCAGGTCGGCCATGATTACCTGGTCACCGGGCGTGGCGAGTTGGTGGACAACACCCGCTGGTGGTTCGAATACTCCAAGGCCAAGGTCCGCGAGGATCGTCGGCCGGCCGATTGGTCGCACTGTGTGCGCGTGGCGGTGGTCAGCAAGGCGGGCGCGCTGCCCCACGCGCAGGCCCTGCTCCACGAAGCGATGGGCGAGCACATCGTCTCCCACACCTTTGGCGGCATCGCGCGCACAGACCAGCACGAGCAGGTCCAGATTCTCGAAGTGTTTCCAGCCGGCGTCGATAAATGGCGGGGCGTGCAGGCGGTCGCGGCGCATCACGGCGTCGATCTGGCGTACGTCGCGGCCATCGGCGACGAGATCAACGATGTCTCCATGCTCCGGGGCGCGGCCTGTGGCATCGCGATGGGTAATGCGGCGGAACTCGCGGCCAAGGCCGCAGACCACCAGACCCGGACCAATGCCGAGGACGGCGTCGCCTTCGCCATCGACCAGATGCTCGCGGGCATCTGGTAACCCACCCCCACCCCCGGAACTTTTGCCGCGTGCTGTTGCGCGCCACCCGATGCGATTCATGGGTAGGATTTGGCCATGCGTATTACGACATGGAACGTCAATGGCCTACGCGCAGCGCTCCGCAAAGGCTTTGCAGAACACCTTTCCCGCATCGACCCGGATGTGTTGTTGCTGCAGGAGGTCCGGGCGTTGCCCGAACAGTTGCCGGAGTTGTGGAGGGCTCCCGCGGGTTACGACGTGCGTTGGCACCCCGCAAAGAAGCTGGGCTATGCCGGGACCGCGATCTGGTCGAAGCTGCCCATCACTGCGGTGACGACGGGCTTGAGCAAGACCGATGCGGATGATGAGGGCCGCGTGCTCACCGCGACCATCGCGGGTGTCGAGGTCAGCAGCATCTACCTGCCCAAAGGTGACGCGGACACACCCAGGCAGGACCGCAAGGACGCGTGGATGGCCCGCTTCGCCCGCTGGGCCAGGAAGCGCAAGTCGCTTAGCCACCCCGTGGTCCTCGGCGGGGACCTCAACATCGCGCACACGCCGAGAGACCTGTACTACGCCAAGAGCAACGAAGGGACCTCCGGGTACCTTCCTCACGAGAGGCAGTGGTTCTCATCACTACTGGCTGATGGCTGGCGCGACCTCATGCGGGAGCAGGCTGGCGATGTGGATGGGCCGTACTCATGGTGGTCCAACCGGGGTCAGGCCCGGCAACTGGATCGCGGCTGGCGGATCGATTACCTCTTAGCGAACCCCGCAGCCGCCACCCGCTGCGCCCATGCAACCACCGACCGGGCTGCGGGACTGGCATGCTCCGACCATGCGCCGGTTTCAATCGATATGAGTATCCCATGATTCCTATTTGCGATTGTTTTTCGCGGTTTTTACAATTTCAGAGAAGCGTACTTGACACGCCGCCGCAAGGGTATACCCTTATGTGAAGTAACACAGCCCCCGGAAGCGCTCGGTCGCGGTTTAACTCGCGGCCGGGCGTTTTTTCTGCGCTGGATTACGCTCTTTCCCCCATGCCGAGGGATCGCCATCCCTCGGCCTCCGACCAAACACACTACAGCGCACGCCCACGCGCGACAGCGCACGCCCACGCGCGCGCCTGATGCCATCAGTGGCCGAACAGGTTCTTCTGCGGGAACAGACCAGCCTCTTCGAAGTAGGCAAGCGCCTCTTCAGTCGAGCGGAAGACCTTGGTCGCGGTCTCCGTGATGAAAGGTGAGGGGGAGCGTTTGGGCTTCCACACGACATAGACCTCTCGGCCGTGCTCGAAGGCGTGGTGCAGCTCACGCTCCACACCGCTGGACAGCCCGGGCATGCCGTCGGGTAGCTCGGGCACCAGCGACACGATCATGTCGCTCTGACGCACCATCTTGAAGTCGCGGGAGTAAATCTGCCCATCCACATCGCCCGCGATATCCAGCACTTGCTTCACCGGCACGGGCAGCTTCTCCTTGCCCCCGGTGAAAGAGCCGGCATCCATCTCGACAAAATCCTTGCCCTCTTTGGCTGCGGCAATCGCGGCATCGAGCAGCAGCTTCTCATCCACATCCGCCGGGTCGAACGCGATGAAGTGCTTGGCTAGCTCTGCGCGGAACGCGTCGATCTCCGCGAGCGTGTCCGGCAGGCCGACCACGTGCGTCATCGGGAACGACGGGTACACCGTGCGCATCTCCGGCCGACAGATCAGCCGGAAGCACGTCTCGGTGGTGTCCTGGTGCCGCCCACGTGACAGGACATAAAACCGGTTGCCGATGCCCAGCGCCTGCGCGAGCAGTTCCGTGGCCATGATCTCCTCTTCGCGCCAGACCATCAGGTCCTTGAGCGTGGCATCGATGACGTGGTCGCGGTGCAGCCGGGCGTGTACCACCTCGATGTTGTCCAGCAGACAGATCAGGCAATCGGGCTTAAGCGATAGCATCTGGTCGAAATCAAACGCGCTGAACAAGCCGTGCCGCCAGCGGAACGTGGCGTGGGTGTTGACGATGATGTTCTTCTGCCCAGCGGAATCGCGGATGATGTCCTTGAACGCAGACCTGCGGAGCGCGTTGAGCCGCGAGAGCTGCAGGTCCAGGATCTTCCCGGGCTTCACGTCCTGCGATTCACGGTACATCATGTCGCCGACGTGGTAGAGGTTGATACTCTCGCCGCGCTCGCCCGCCAGCTTGGCGACGGCTTCGAGGTAACGCTTCTTGTCCATGCCGACTTGACCGGTGACGATCGCTCTCACGTGCTGCTCCTTGACGCGGGGGTACTGCTGTTAGACCAACGCCGGGTGAACCCCCGACCAACGCCCCCACTAGCCCACGGACAACGTCCGCGCGGCCTCACGCCCGAAGGTATTCCGGGGCCCATCCGGGGGGTGGGCGGATTATAGGGGATCGGCGGCTGCGGATTGGTTTGCCGCCACCCGCCGGTGTGTGGGGGAGTTGCAGAGGATTCACCAAAAGAGGAAGCTGTTGTCATGTGGCAACTGGCGGTCAGCGACACGGTGCAGTACGCGATTCTTGCACTATTGGTGGTGCTCGGGTTCGCAGCGATGCTGCTGGTGATGACATTCTTTCAGTACCTGAGCCTGTGGATGCAGTGCAGTGCGGCGGGGCTGCCGGTCACGTTGTTTCGTTTGTTTTCGATGAAGCGTCGGGGCATCGACCCCAAACGGGTCGCCTCCGCGATGATCCTTGCCGACCGGGCCGGGCTGGGGCTGACCCTTGAGCAACTGGAAGACCACGCCGTCGCTGGCGGTCGGCCCGACGCCGTGGTCGCCGCGGCCGTCGCGGGCAAGGAGCGTGGCCTGACGCTCTCTTTCGACGACCTCGCGGGGCTGGACATCATGGGCTACCGCGTGGCGGAGGTCGTCGAGCTGGCGGCCGAGCATGGCCTGCGTGCCGATGAGCTCACCCCCGCGTTCCTCGACCAGATCAACGCCCCCCGCAACGCGAGTTAACAACGCCACCCCCGATGCTCTATCATGTGGCCGTAGCCACAACCCGCCGACACCGGCGACTTTTGTAGGAGACCTCTTATGCCCACTCTGCCTAGCCCGCTCTTGGCCGCCGACGCGATCACCATCGGTATCACCGTGGTGCTCATCATCGTCGGGATCGGGTTTGTCGTCCTCGCGTTCTTCCTGTTCCAGTACTTCGGGCTGTGGCTCCAGGCGGTGACATCCGGCGCCCGCGTGCCGTTCCTGCAACTGGTGATGATGAAGTTCCGCAAGGTGCGGCCGCAGGTCATCGTCACCTCGCGCATCACCGCCGTGAAGGCCGGCCTCGACGTCAGCGCCAACCAGCTCGAAACGCACTACCTCGCGCGGGGCAACGTGCCACGCGTGGTCAACGCCCTGATCGCCGCCAACCGTGCGCGGATCGAGCTGGACTGGAACACCGCGTGCGCGATCGACCTCGCGGGCCGCGACATCCTCGACGCCGTGCAGACCTCTGTGAACCCCAAGGTGATCGACTGCCCCAGCCCCCAGCACGGCCGCACCACGATCGACGCTGTGGCGCAGGACGGCATCCAGCTCAAAGCCAAGGCCCGCGTCACCGTGCGTGCCAACCTCTCCCGCCTTATCGGCGGTGCGACCGAGGAAACCATTATCGCCCGCGTCGGCGAGGGCATCGTGACCACCATCGGCTCGGCAACCAGCCACAAGGCTGTGCTCGAAAACCCCGACAACATCTCCAAGGTCGTGCTCAGCCGTGGCCTGGACGCTGGCACCGCGTTTGAGATCCTGTCCATCGACATCGCCGACATCGACGTGGGCGAGAACATCGGCGCCAAGCTGCAAGCCGATCAGGCCGAGTCCGACAAGCGTCGCTTCCAGGCCGAGGCCGAGAAGCGGCGTGCCATGGCCGTCGCGTTGGAGCAGGAAAACCGTGCGGACATCGAGAAGAACCGTGCGTTGGTGGTCTTGGCGGAGGCCGAGGTCCCCAAGGCCATGGCCGAGGCATTCCGCAACGGCAACCTGGGCATCATGGACTACTACAGGATGAAGAACATCCAGGCAGACACCGGCATGCGCGACAGCATCGCCGGCGGCGACGGCGACTAAGCCCAAATCAGTGCCCCCCACTTCCACCCCCACCCCCCAAAGCCGAGGGATTACCATCCCTCGGTCTTTTCCTGTGCAAGTGAATCACCCCAACCATTCAACCGCCCGATGCATCGCCGCGCGTTGATCCAGCTGGCATCTCCGGGGAAATCAAAATCATCATCTGCATCGCGCGGTTGTACCGCTTGCCGGTGAGCAGGGCACGGCCGAGATGTGCGGGCACCTGTGGCGGGCCGGGCGGGGCGGGTTCCTCCGCATCCTCGGGCTTTGGCTCGTCGCTTAGCGGCTCGGCTTCGCTGGGCATCGCGCTGATGCGGGCGTCGGACTCCGGCTCGGGTTCACCGCCGGGCACATCGTTGGGGATAACCTCGGGTGCGGGGGCGCTTCCGGGGGCGGGGGCATTTCCGGGGGGGGCGGGTGGCGTGTAGAGGCCGATGACCAGGGTTTTGCCCGGTGGGAGTTCAGCCCGAAGCGTCAGCTCGGTGAACAGCCGCCCATCAAGCATGGCCACCTGCGGATCGGGCGGTGTCAGGCGGACCTGCGGGATGTGGTGGTGGGGCGTGACCTCGACGCGGATGCCGTCGCCCGGCGAG
Organism: Phycisphaeraceae bacterium; assembly: GCA_041743835.1. Classification (GTDB taxonomy): domain Bacteria; phylum Planctomycetota; class Phycisphaerae; order Phycisphaerales; family Phycisphaeraceae; genus JBGTLW01. The sequence continues at coordinate 39,245 of JBGTLW010000265.1, forward strand.
CCGTCCGCGGCTCGGGCCACCATGTGGGTCAGTAGCTGGATGCGCCCGCCACGGATGAACTCCTCGCGCACGGCCCGCGGGGGGATGGTGAGGTCAATCTTGATCGGCTCGGGTTGCCGTGGGGCAGCGATGAGGGGTGTGGGGTACTCGCCCGGCGCGAGGTGCGAGCGTTGGATGCCCGCGACGCCGGGCAGCGCTTCGACGAACGCGGCCAGGCTCTGAGGGTCGCCATTCATGACGCCGACGCGGAGGCCGTTGGCATTCCAGACGGTGCGTGTGATCGGCGGGAAGGCCGCTTCATCCACCAGCGCCCATGCCTCATCGACCGAACGCTCCAGCGGCAGGTCCAGCCGGTGGACCGAGACAACGGCTCGCGGGGTGGCTGCCTGGGCGTCTGGGCGCGGGCGCATGACGTCCCTGATCTCTTGCGCGGTGGGCGCTTCGCTTCGGCCAGCGTTGCCCGGCGGCGGCGTCTGGCAAGCACCCAGCGTGGCCAGCGCGCCGAGCGCAAGGCCACGCACGACACAGTTCGCAGCGCGAGGATGCCAGCCGTGCGGGGTCATCCGCGGATCACCTGTTCGAGGTGTGTCAGCCCGCGATCGAGCAGGTCTTCTTCGATCGTCAGCGCGGGTGCGAGTCGCAGCACATCGCCCTGAGCCGAGCCGATGAGCAGGTGCTCGGCGAGGCATCGGTTGACCACGTCCGCTGCGGAGGCAAACCACGCGCCTGTCGCGGCCGCATCCAACTCGATGCCGATGAACAGCCCCTTGCCGCGCACCGCTTTGATGGAGGGGCAGGTTTTGGCCACCGCGAGTAGGCGTTTGGTGATGAGGTCGCCTAGGCGCTGGGCGCGGGGGACCAGGCCGTCGCGCTCCATGACGTGGAACAGCTCGGCCGTGACAGCGGTGGCCAGGCAGTTGCCCCCGAGCGTGGTGGCGTGCTTGACGCCGCCCTGTGTGCGTGCGTTGTACAACTCGGCCACACGCTCGCTGGCGCACATGACACCGACAGCCAGCCCGCCACCCACACCCTTGCCAAGCGTCATGATGTCGGGCGATTGGAAGGTGTCCGTGACCCAATGCTGATAACCGAAGTACTTGCCCGTCCGCCCGCAGCCGGTCCACACCTCGTCGCAGATGAGCAGCAGGTCGTGCTCTTCGCACAGCTCGCGGAGCTTGCTGAAGTAATCGGGGTTGGGCATGTTCATCCCGCCCTCGCCCTGCAACGGCTCGGCGATGATGGCCACGGTGATGTCGTCGATCTGTGCTTTGACAGCCTCGATGTCGTTGTAGGCGACGTTGACGAAACCCGGCGGGAGCGGCCCGAAGCCCTCGCGCACTTTGGGGTTGCCGGTCGCGCCCATGGTGGCGAACGAGCGGCCGTGGAAGCTGCGGTTGGTGGAGATAAGCTTGTAGCGCTGGCCGGACGGCCCGGGGTTGGCGTGGCCGTAGAGCCTGGCGAGTTTGATGGCGGCCTCGTTGGCGTCCGCGCCGCTGTGGCTGAAGAAGGACCGCCCGCCGAAGCCGTGCTTGCCGATGGCCTGTGCCGCGCGGGTCTGTGGCTCGGTGTGGAAGAGGTTGCCGACGTGCCAGAGTTTGCTGGCCTGATCGGTGACGGCGGCGACCAGGTCCGGGTGGCAGTGCCCGAGCACCGGCGCACCGAAGCCGGCGAACAGGTCTAGGTACTCGACACCCTCCGCATCCCAGACGCGCGCGCCTTGGCCACGGACCAGCGCTACCGCGTAACGCGGGTAATTCAGGCTCATGTGCGCGTCGTGTCGTGCGATGATGTCGGGCGTGGTGGTCAAGGCGTGGCTCGTCGGGTGGGTGCTTGGGTACCGTGTAACAAAACGTGCGTGGGCGTGTGTGGACGGTTGGCACGGGTGCGCTGTGTGGATTATACGCGTGGCGGCGTTGGGTGTGGATATAACAAGAGCCCCCGGCTTCGGAGCGATGCCGGGGGCTCTACGTTGTGTCACGGAGTATCGACTAAACGGAGCCGACCTTCGGTCGGCGTGAGCTAGCTTAGAGCTTGTCCTTGAGGGACTTCATCGGACGGATACGGACGGTCTTGCTCGCGGGCTTGGGCTTCTGCTTGACCATCTCACCGTTGAACGGATTGCGGACGAGCTTGCCACCCTTGACGGCGGGCTTCTTGACCAGGGTCATCTTGGCGAGGCCGATCATGTTGAACGAGCCATGCTTCTTGATGGTCTTGATCATCACATCGGTGAAGGCGTCGAGTGCTTCGACGGCCTGCTTGCGGGTGAGGCCGGTCTGCTCTGCGACGGCCTTGTAAATCTCACTCTTGGTGGGCGGCTTGTTGCCGGCAGGTGCTGCCGACTTCTTGGTGCTCTTCTTGGCCATGGGGCTCTCCTTAGCGGGTGTTGGGGGTTTCAAATCTTCCGTGACAATGGGGATATTAGCGTGAAAGTCCGGGCTCCGTGCAAGGGGTATCGCGGATTGCCCTTGTTTTTCTATACTTTTTGCATCACGCCGCTCGGTTCGGTCGGGATTTCAAGCGGTTTTGCGATCCACTTGCGGTCCTGAATCCTTGCCCCGGCTACGCGTGCGATGCCCGCCGGGGCGTCATTTTGGCAGATTCGTAGCCGCAAAAAACCCCGCTGGCAGGCTTAAATCGGCGTTTTGGCCCGTCACGACATGTAATCGGCACTGCGACGCTGGCACAGCGATTGCGATAGGTTGAGCAATGGCGTGCCCGTGCGCGCCGCGACTAACCAAGATTGGAGACGACACATGGCCAAGACCATTGGAATCGACCTGGGCACGACCAACTCCGTCGTTGCCGTCATGGAAGCCGGAGCGCCTAAGGTGCTCATCAACGCCTCGGGCAACCGCACCACGCCGTCCATCGTGGCGTTCACCGACAAGGGTGAGCGCCTCGTCGGGCAGCCCGCGCGCCAGCAGCAGGTGACCAACCCCAAGGGCACCGTCTTCTCGATCAAGCGCTTCATGGGCCGACGCCACAGCGAAGTGTCTCACGAAGAGAAGCTCGTTCCTTACGAGGTCACCGGCGCTGCGGATGAGCTTGTGAAGGTGAACGTCAAGGGCAAGCAGTACACCCCGCAGGAGATCTCGGCGATGGTACTGCAGGACCTGAAGAAGACCGCCGAGGATTACCTGGGCGAGAAGGTGACCAAGGCCGTCATCACCGTGCCTGCATACTTCAACGACTCGCAGCGCAAAGCCACCAAGGAAGCAGGCGAGATCGCCGGGCTGACGGTCGAGCGCATCATCAACGAGCCGACCGCCGCGGCGCTGGCTTATGGGCTGGACAAGAAAACCAACGAGAAGATCACCGTCTTCGACCTCGGCGGCGGCACGTTCGACGTGTCCATCCTTGACGTGGGCGATGGTGTGTTCGAGGTGCTGGCGTCCAACGGCGACGGCCACCTCGGCGGCGACGACTGGGATGAAGAGCTCATCAACTACATCGCCGACGAGTTCAAGAAAAAGGAAGGCATCGACCTGCGCAAGGACGCGATGGCGCTGCAGCGGCTCAAGGAAGCGGGCGAGAAGGCGAAGATGGAGCTGTCCACCTCGCAGGAAACCACCGTCAACCTTCCGTTCATCACCGCCACGCAGGACGGCCCCAAGCACCTCCAGCTCACCATCACGCGCAGCAAGTTCGAGCAGCTCTGCGAGAAGCTGTTCAATCGGCTGCGCCAGCCGTGCGAGACCGCGCTCAAGGATGCGGGGCTTAAGCCCGGCGACATCGATGAGGTGGTGCTCGTCGGCGGCTCGACCCGCATCCCCAGGGTGCAGGCGATTGCCAAGGAGATCTTCGGCAAGGAGCCCAACAAGTCCATCAACCCCGACGAGGTCGTGGCGCTGGGCGCTGCGATCCAGGGCGGCGTGCTCGAGGGCGACGTGAAGGATGTGCTGCTGCTGGACGTTACCCCGCTGTCGCTGGGGATCGAGACGCTGGGCGGCGTGATGACCAAGCTCATCGAGAAGAACACCACCATCCCCACCAGCAAGAGCGAGACCTTCTCCACCGCGGCCGACAACCAGACCGCGGTGACCATCCACGTGCTGCAAGGCGAGCGCGAGTTCGCCAACGACAACCGCACGCTTGGGCGTTTCGATCTGGCTGACATTCCCCCCGCCCCGCGCGGCATGCCGCAGATCGAGGTCGAGTTCAACATCGACGCCAACGGCATCCTCAGCGTCAAGGCCAAGGACAAGGCCACGAGCAAGGAGCAATCGATCAAGATCGAGGGCAGCTCCGGGCTGTCCGATGAGGAGATCAAGAAGATGCAGGCCGACGCCGAGGCTCACGCCGCGGAGGACAAGGCCAAGCGTGAGCTGATCGACCTGCGTAATCAGGCCGACAGCACCGTCTTCCATATACGCAAGCAGCTCGATGAGCACGGCGACAAGGTTCCTGCGGACGTGCGTGGCAGGATTGAGTCGGCCCTGTCGAGTGTGGAAGACAAGGTGAAGGGCGATGATAAGGCTGCGCTCAAGTCGGCGCTGGACAACCTGAACAAGGAAGCGCAGGAGCTTGGCAAGGCGGTGTACGAAGCCGCCGCCGCTGCCGGTGGCGCGGCGGGGGGTGGGGCCGCAGGCGCGGCCGGTGCAGGCACGGAGGGAGGAGCTTCCTCTGGGAGCGACGACGTGATCGATGCGGAGTACGAGGTTAAGGACTAATCCGCTGACCCGCCCCAGTAAGGCACAAACAACTCACATGGAAGCCCACGCTCGGCGAGCGTGGGCTTCTTTTTGTGTCAGGACCGCGCGCGGAGCGGCCGGATGCCCCCAAACCCGCGTTGCCGTACAATGCCCCACCGCGTGGCGGTAGCGTGGCGCGACCTTTCGGGGCTTGGGTGGCGTATGACTTTTGACCCTGCGGCTCGTTTGAACTGTTAGCCATAGTGGCGGGTGACTTAAGCCGATAAGTAAGGGGCGGGACCAATGACGACGGCACATGGGATTCAACAGAGGTTTCCGGCCACCGAGCCGGTCTGGATCGACTTATCGAACGGCACGGCCGCACCAGCCGAGCGGGTCAACGGGCGTTGGGAATACAAGATGGATGAAACAAAGCTACGCCAGGCTGTCTGTGACGCGGGCCATCAGTTGTGGCAGCGACGCATGATCTGTGGCGATGGCGGGTTTGTTTCCGCCGAGCTCAACCGCCGCCGCTTCGTGGTGACCCCGCCCAATCGCCGCCGGGCCGACCTACGCCCCGAGCACCTGCTTTGCGTTGACATGGCCGGCCTAGACATGGTGGGCTCCGACGCGGCGCTGCCCGAGATCGTCTGGCGGCCGCACCGCATGGCGTATCAAGGCGCGGCGTATCTCGAATCGAGGAGCGACGGCTCAGGCCGACAGATCCACGCCACCGCGCTGGCAACCCCCCCGAACATCATGGCCCTGCACACACTCGCCCCCGAAGCCGCAGCGCTCAAGATCATCAACCACCCGGACCTCCTGGTCGTGGACCCGGCGGACGACAAAGCGCTGCAGCGTGCGATCGTCGCGGGGCCGCTGATGCTCCTGCGTGGCCAGGGGGTGTTCGCGGCGGATCGCTCGGTCGATGCCTGCCTCAATCTCATCGAGATGCTCGAACATCACGCGTCGATCGAGCTGGCGACCAGCGGCTTCCGCGAGTGATGGTCGGGCCAAGCGCGGTGGCCAATTCACGGCCTGTCCGCAGTATCATTGAATCGTGACCCGGACCGACCCCCAGCCGAACCCCGCGCCCACCGCCGCAAGACGACGCGCGGCCCGCATCTACCGCTGCCTCCAAACCACCTATCCACAAGCCCACTGCGCGCTGAATCACCGCAACGCGTTCGAGTTGCTCATCGCCACCATCCTCTCGGCCCAGTGCACCGATGCACGCGTCAACCTCACGACCCCAGACCTCTTCGCCCAATACCCCACCGCACAGGCAATGGCGAAGGCAAAGCAGGCGGATGTCGAGCGGCTGGTGAAGTCTTGTGGCTTCTACCGCAACAAGGCGAAGAACATCATCGGCGCAGCCCAAGGCATCGTCGCGGATTTTGCGGGTGAGGTGCCCCGCGATATGGCGTCGCTGCTCACGCTGCCCGGCGTCGCGCGGAAGACCGCAAACGTCGTGCTGGGAAACGCCTTTGGGATCAATCACGGCATGGTGGTCGATACACACATCGGCCGATTGGCGGTGCGCCTGGGTTGGACCGACGCCGACGCCAAGAACGCCACCCGCATCGAGCGCGACCTCATGGGCCTTCACCCCCGGGCCAAGTGGACGGACTTGTCACACCTGCTGATCTGGCACGGCCGGGCGATCTGCACGGCCCGAAACCCGCGCTGCAATAGCTGCGTGCTGGAGCGCCTGTGCCCGAAGGTCGGGGTTGATTGAAACCACAGAGGCTGTGCGGTCACCGCCCCGCAAGTGCAGCGCGTTGCGTGTCGATGATGTGCGTGGCCTCGAAGGCTTTTCGCCGACGATGACACCCCCGGCAGGCCCGGCATGGGACATTGCTGTTGAGCTGGCAGCTCCAGGCCGCGTGCCAAGGGACACTTAACTGCTCGCCGACCTGAATGATCTGGGCATCGGTGAGTTCGAGCAGCGGCGCTTCGAGTGTTGGTGCGGGGGCAGGTTCCGCCATCGCCAGGTGCTCGCAGAGTTGAATCTGCTCGGCAAGTGTCGTGGTGGTGACCTGCGTGTCGGGGTCGCTCGGGCTGGACCCGGGGTAGAGGACGCGGCGCACCTCCATCGCGCGGGCTTTGGCCAGGGCCGCGAGGATGACCTGAGGCCGGACGAGGTGGCCGACGGGTTGGCCCTCCGCGTCACGGGTCGCGTCTTTGGGGTACAGGTGCGGCAGGCTCAACTCGGCGACGGCCTTGCACCCCAGCCAATCGGCTTGCAGGTGGAGGTGGCGGCGGCGCGCGGGCTGGTTTTCCCGGCCATCGACAATGTGCAGCAGCGTCAGACGCGGGGCTGGGGTTTCGCGCGCAACCAAGGCCGCAGCCACAAGGCTGCGCAGCCCGCCGGACGACAGGGCAAGGATGTGAGGCCGAGACATAGCCCCGTTATCGGCAGACGCCGATTCTGGACTATACTCCCACGCACGCGCGGAGAAGCTTGCCCGCGCACCTTCCTGCCCCAGCCGCCCCGAAACTCGGAGAACGGACACCACCATGGCCATCCTCGTCTTCCAGCACCACCGCCTCGAAACCGCCGCGATCCTGGGTGAGAATCTGCGTGACGTCGGCCACAAGCTGCGTACCATCGCGTTGTTTGATGGGGCTGCGCTGCCGCCCGACCTGGATGACGTCGATGGCATCATCTCGATGGGCGGGCCGATGAACGTGGATGAAACGCAGCAGCACGGCTGGATCGAAGGCGAGTGCGCACTAATCAAAGAGGCGCACAGCCAGGGCCTGCCCATCGTGGGCATCTGCCTCGGGGCGCAGCTCATCGCGAAGGCTCTCGGCGGCGAGGTCGCCGCGATGGAGAAACCCGAGATCGCCTTCGGCCCGATCCGCGCGGGGTTCCCGGGCACGATCGACCCGCTCTATGCCGGACTCCCGTGGACACACAACGTCCTTCACCTCCACGGCCAACAGGTCTCGAAGCTGCCGGCCAACGGCGTGCCGATGTACGGCAGTCCCGCGTGCAAGACCCAGAGCTTCAAGGTCGGGCTCCAGACCTATGGCTTCCAGTACCACTTCGAGTGGCGGCGCAATCAGATCGACACAGTGCTCGCGGACAACCACGCCTGGCTAGCACAGGCGGGCGTCGATGCCACAGAGATCAAGGCTGCGCTCGACGCGGGTTATGACATGTACCGCCAGTTGGGCGACAAGCTCTGCCAGAACATCACCGACTTGCTGTTCCCGCTGGACAAACGGCTGCCCAGCGACGGCCGGCCGGTGGAAAACTTCCGGTCCATCGGCTGAGTTGTCCCATGCCCGGCTCGAAGCTGACGATCCCCGTGCCCGCGGACTTCGTCCTGTTCAAGGCGGTGTGTTCGTATGGCTACTTCCTGCTCGCACCCAACCGCTGGGATCGGCGGACCGGCAAGTTCCATCGCGTCTTCCGTGGTCACCGGCAGCGCATCATCCCGGTGGTGATTTCGCAGTCGGCAAGATCGCCCCGCAGCTTGCGTCTGGCGTGTGACCGCACGGTGAGCCGATCCGAGGCGCAGGACATCAAGCGGCAGACCATCCGCATGCTGCGCATCGACGAGGACCAGTCGGGCTGGTACCGCGTGCATCCTGTCGCCAGGCGGCGGGGCTTCGGGCGCATGTTCCGCAGCCCGGACCTCTGGGAAGACATGGTCAAGACCATCACCGGCTGCAACGTCACGTGGCGGAACACGATGACGATGAACGCCAGGCTCGTCGAGTGCGCGGGGCAGGGCGGCTTCCCCACACCCGCGATGGTGGTGGACTTCGGCGTCGAGCGCTTGCAGACCCAGTGCAGGGTCGGCTACCGCGCGGAGCGGATCGTCCGGCTGGCGCAGGGGTTTCTCGATGGCTCGTTCGATCCCGCGTGGTACGAAGCGGAGCAGCGCACCACGGATGAGTTATACGACGCGCTCATGAGTGTGTATGGCTTTGGGGCCTACGCCACAAACAACGTCCTGCAACTGCTGGGCCGATACGACCGCCTGCCGATCGACACCGAAACCTATCGGCACTTCTGCGCCACGCAGGGCATCAAGCGTCCCAAAGACCCAGCCAAGCTGCACAGACGTATCGAGCGGTACTACGCGCGGTACGACCCTTTCCGTTTCAAGGCCTACTGGTATGAGCTGTGGTGCAACTACGAAAAACGCTTCGGCCCGGCCAAGGGCTGGTGCCCCGATGAGACAGGCCCGAACTTCACAGCGTCAGCATTGAATCAAGGCTAAGCACAAGCGCCCGCCTTCGACCGATTCGCGGATCGCGCTAAACGGCCACCCCAACGATCGCGATGCCCGCTTCGTCCGCAGCAGCGATGACCTGCGGCTTGTCCATCAGGATCACCTTGCCTGCGGCCACCGCGAGGCAGCCGGCGCCCGCTGCCTTGAGCTGTGTGATCGTCTCCAGGCCGATGCTCGGCACGTCGAAACGCATGTCCTTGCCAGCGCCCGGTCCCTTGATGAGTGTCCAGCCCGGCTTGCGGCAGAGCTCGCCGGCCCGTGCGATCAGGCGGGCGGTGCCCTCGATGGCTTCCACCGCGATCACATCGCGCTCGCGCACGGCGATCGCCTGCCCGATGTCCAGGTCGTTCATCCGCATGAGCACCGGCCAGCCGAAGTCGATGTCCGTCTGCTGCGACGCGGTGGGGCGGCGGCTGGTCATCACGCCGACCGTGGCGAGGTGCGCGGGGATGTAGGCGGTGGTGTCGATGAGTTGGATGCCTCGGCGTTGGAGTGTGTCGGCGAGCCCGGCGAGCATGAACTGGCTCCGCCGGTCCTTGCGCACGGTGCCGAACCAGAATAGCACGCCAGCCACGTCGGGGAGCAGCAGCCGGGCCTGACGCAGCCGGGAGTCGTACATGACGGTCTTGTCCACCGTGCCGACCATGATGGCGCGGGTCGCGCCGTGGCGCCTTAGCACCCGCGTCCACTTGCCGAGCTGCGCGACGCCGACCTCGGTGAAAGCTTTGCACAGCGGGCGCAGCTCCGGCGCAGCCATGCCCCGGAATGCGGCGCATACGACTTCGCGGCCCGCGTCGCGCAGGCCCTGCGCCTGGAGCACGGGCAGGCGTCCGCCCCCGGCGATGAGTCCGATTGGTTCGGCCATGGGGGGATTGTAGGGTGTGAGTGTGACGACTGGTCGCGTGCCTTGCCTACGCGCCCAGCGCGTCGTGCTCGGCGATGATGCGGTCGATGAGTGCGTCTGACTCGGGGTTGGGCGTGAAGCCCGCTTCCAGCCGTTGCTTGACGAACTTGCCAGCCATCGCCAGCCCCTGCTCCATCGAGAGTTCGCAGCGCCAGCCGCCGACCGCGCTGCTGACCTTGCTGTTGTCGAAGACGACGGAGTTGGTTTTGTCGCCGTGGAGTGGGCCGGCCCATTGGGGCTGGTATCGGATCAGCGCGTCGGAAGCGATGTGCCTGATGATGGGCGCCTTGCCTATCACGTCGCCGATGGTGTGGAGCAGCACGTCCCACGTGTGCGCGCGATCGCGGGTGATGTGGTAGGCCTCCCCCAGCGCCGGCTTGAGGCCGCAGAGCCTGACGAACGCGCGTGCGTAGTCCTGGGAGTGGGTCACGGTCCAGAGCGACTGGCCGTCCCCGTGAACGATGACCGGCTTGCCGCGGAGGATGCGCCACGCGATGTGGTCGCCCTCCATAAACGTGCCGGGGAACCTGCTGCGGTGGGTGTGGCTTGGGCGCACGATGGTGACTGGGAGCTTGCCGGTGGCGTGGGCCGCGAGCATCAGCTTCTCGATGGCGGCTTTCTTGCGGCTGTATTCCCAGAACGGGTTATCGAGCGGGGTTTCCTCGGTGATGATGTAGTCGCGGCAGGGCTTCTGGTAGGCCGAGGCCGAGGAGATGAAGATGAACTGCCCGCAATGCCCCGCGAACATGTCGATGTCGCGTTGCGCCGCCTCGACGCCAAAGAGTCGGTACTGACAGACCACATCGAAATCGCGCTTGGCCAGCGCGTCGTAAGCCTTGTCGTCGTTGACATCGCCGACGATCTGCTGCACGCCCTCGGGCAAAGGTTCGCGGTTGCTGCCGCGGTTGTACACGGTGACGTGCTGCCCGATGCGGACCGCCTCGTGGAGGCACGCGTAGCTGATCTCGCCCGTTCCGCCGATGTAGAGCACTTTAGTCATGGGGGAAGTGTACCGATTCGGCGTGGGCCGGTGGTTTAAGGCGGATGTGTTCGCGCGGCCTGGCTGGCGCTAGCCGTCCTTGTCCACCGGGGCTGCTTCGAGCAGTTCGAGCAGCGCTTCGACGCGGAAGGCGACCTCGGCATCGGTGTGGGCGCGGTGCTTGGTGAGGCGTGGCTCGGCGATCTTGCCCAGTGAAGCGAGTGTTTGATGCGCAGCCTCGCGCTTTGCCCAACTTTGGTGGCCAAGATCACTGATGAGCCCATCGATCCGGCCGACGAGCGCTGGGTCGGCGTTGATGAGGATCACCAGCGGGACACGCACCTTCTTGCCCGGCGCCGGGGTGACTTCCAGCGGCAGGCGCTGATCCATCCACGCGCTATCCAGGCGATACACCGCCACCATCTGGTCGCCCTGGTCGTGGACGACGCGGCGGACCGTCGCCATCGCCAAGGATACTTGTTGCGGTGTCAGGCCGGCCTCGGTCAGTGGGGCGTGCAGCACCTGCGCAGCTTCGTCCAGCGTCGCGTGGGTCAGGTCGGCCAGGGCTTCGGGCGCGGGCACGTTGTCCGTACTCTTTGGCGGGGCGGGGTAGGACACGGTGCGGAATGCGCCCTCTCCCACCAGCTTGAACAGCGTCACCTCCACGATGGGCAGGTCGCCTTCGCGGGTGACTTTGTAGCCAGCGTCTGCGGCCTCGATCTTCAGCGCATTGCCGGCGTTTAGTTCCACGTCGTAGAGCAGGGCCTGCTCGGAGTTGCGGCGGGTGGTGAATGTCGGGATGTCTTGTCCGCGGAGTGTCTCGATCCAGTGGTCGGGCACGCGGGGTTGGGGCAGGCTGGCGGGGTCGTTGCCGATCGCCAGCGCGGTCCACAGCAGGCGGTTGTCTTTCTTCACAGCCACGGGGGGCCAGGCGTAGAGCGGCCTGCCCTCGTTGATTTCCAGCAGCACGTCGATCTGCTGCGGCGGCTTGCCAGAGATCGCGATGACCCCCAGCGGCATGGGCCGGTCACGGTCCGCGAGTTCTGCCCGTGGCCGGGGGCTGAGGCGGGCGAAGCCGGGCAGCGTGCTGGTGAACATCGACTGGGCGTTGAACGTCGTGACGAAGTTGTCGCTGAGCATGATGAGCATGTCGTGGACAACGAACTCCTCCGCGGGCTGGGTGTCAGTGGTTTCCGGTGCGGGTTCGGCGGGCACTTCCTGCGCTTGGAGGTGCGCGGCAAACAAGAGCAGAACCATCGCAGCGACAACGCTTAGCCGTGATGCGCCTAGGCATCGGCGCGCGTATGGTGCGGGGCGCGGGGCTGTCGGGGTTGGCGTTGTGCTTGTCATGGTGACTCGTGGCATCGCTGGGTTACTCGCTTGTTGGCTGGCGTTCACGGATCACGCGCGGGTCGCCCCAGACGACCCGGTCGCCCACATCCTGCCCGCCGCCAAAGTCCGTCTCGAGGGTGAGTTGGTTCACGCCAGTCAGCTCCAGGTCAATCGCGACGGGTGGGTCGGCGGCGGTGAGGCCTTTGCGTTCAAAAAGCACCCGGCCGTCACCGACGACACGGATATCCACATCGCCGAGCTCGCCCTCGGGCTTGTGCAGGCCCACATCCACGAGCAGGCGCTCGAAGGAGCCGCCGAGGTTGAAGTGGAGCAGCGTGCGTCCCGCGACCGCGAAGCCACGGCTGTGGAACCCGCCCTGGTAAATCTCCAGCGGCATGCCGCCGATGGACTGGTTGCGCCGCACGGGCAGCACGCGATCGAAGTAGGGCGTCTGTCGGATGTCGTCGGGCTCGCTGTCGGCCAGGTAGATGAGACGCCCGCCGATCATCCGCACCTGTGCGATGGATGAGGTGGGGACGGTGATGTCCTGGCCCCACGTCGTGGTCAGGGTCACGTTCTGTTCATCGAGCGACTTCCAACTGCCGGGCAGCACGTGGCCCGCGAGCAGGTCGAAGCGCAGAGAGAAGGATCGGCTGCGCGGGCCCGCGGCGGCGGGGGGCGCGAAGACCACGCCGACGAGCTTGTCCATCGCGATGCGGCGCTGCTCGCCACGGAACTCAAACAGCAACTCGTTGCCCTCGATGCCCACAGCCTTGCCCGACACGCGGCGGACCTCCAACGGCTGACCCTCGGGCTGACGCGCGATGTAGGCGTGGTCCTCGTTCTGCGCTTCACCGAGGCGATCCGGCGTGGCGTAGCCCTCGGCCCAGAGGCTCTGCACGCGCTCGCGCGGGATGCGCAGCGCCAGCGTTGCCTCGCCATGCGGCACATCGAGCCCGAGTGTTTGCGTCCATTCCGTGAGTTTGCCCGCAATCCTGCCCTGGTCGGTGAGCACGACCTTCCAGGGGCGGGTGGCGGGGTCGGTTGCGCCTTGCCCCAGCGTGCTCATGAGCGGGGGGTCTTTGCCCAGCCACATGACCGCGCCGTCATCGGAGGTGAGGTGGAAGGTGTACTCACCATCGGCCGCGATCTTGATGTAGCCGGAGAACAGGATGCCGAAGTTGCTGGTCTCGTTGGCGACGCGGAGGCTGATCTGATCGGTGGTGCCGGTGCGCTTTTGTGTGAGGCTGCTGAAGACCTCGACCGTGCCCCAGTTGGCGGTGTCGTCGCCGGTCATGAAGCGGTAGCGCATGCGTGGGCGGGGGGCTTCGGGGTTCTCAGGGATGCGGAAGCCCTGCGCATCGAAGCCCGGCGAGACGGGCGGCTCGGCCTCATCTCTGACGTTGAACAGCACGCTGCCGGTGACCACCTGCCGCCCAATGTCCGGGCCTTGGTATTCCAGGCGCAGGTCCTGCGGCCCGCTTTGCTGCCAGTAAGCGATGGTGACCCGGTGCAGGCCGGCCTTGAGCTTGATGGATTGGCTGGTGGTCTGCGAGGTGTGGACACCGTCGTTGTTGATGAGCTGGATGTCTGCCTTGCCCGGCGACAGGTCCGGCCGAAGCAACACGCGCTCCAGATCGCCCAGGGCAAACACGCTTGCATCACCATCAGCGGGTTTGACGGAGATGCTGCCGTCGCCGCTCAGCGATAGCACGCCAGCCAGCCGCTGACCCTCAGCGGTGACGACCACGCCTTCGGTCGCCCAACATGCAGCGGACAGGGAGCTAAGCAGCAGAGGAAGGGCAACCCATGCGCGAGGGTATCTCATGGTGAATCCTCTCCGCGCACGTCGGGATCGGTGGTCGATGGTGTGATGGTCGGTGTGGTGTCGATGCGTGTGGCCTCGGTGTCGGCGAGTCGGCGGTAATACTCTTCGAGGACTTCTTCGTAGCCCGCCGGGAAGCCCTCGGTCGTGGACTGGAGGATTTTCTCGCGGTCCTTGGGTGGCAGGTCGGTCCATTGCTTGGTCGGGCGACTCGGATCACGCAGGTCGCCCATGCCGCCAGGCCCGCCGCCGAGTTGCGAGTCCTGCATCGGCCCGCCGCCTTGCCCGTCGCCGGCCTGCTGTCCGCCGCCGCACGCGCTCTGCATGTTCTTCTGCGCTTCTTCGAGTTGCGCGATAAGCACATCCATCTTGCGGAGGATCTCGGCCTGCTGGTCCTGTACGGGCTTGTCGGAGCGGTGCTTGCTCAAGGCCTCGACCGCGCGGGACATGTCCTGCTCCAGATACACCAGCGGGTCTTGCATCCACTGGTCGTCTGTTTCCGGCTGGCTGCGCGCCTCACGCAGCAGCTCGAGCAGCGTCTTGGAAGTAATGTCCTCGGGGTCGGTGTAACGCGGGGCGAGCAGGCGGTCCTGATTGACCAGGTCCGACACCGCGGCCGCAGCAGCACGCTCCCGCTCCCGCTCCCCCCCGCCCCCGGAAGCATTCCCCCCGGAAGCCGCGTCTCCGGGCGCGGCTGATGCGGGCATCGCCAAAGCGACAAGCACGCCCACGGTCGTGGCAACGCAAGCGAAAGTTTGGCGTGAAACGCGGGCGTGTCGAGATTGGGTGTGCATTACATACCGCCTTCTGATTGGGCTTCCTTGATCTTCTTATCCAGCAGCAGCGTGGTCTGGCGGACGCTGTCCTGACTCTGCGTGAGTTGCTCTGCGATACGCCGAACGCGGCCGGCGGACAGGTCTTTCTGCGTGCGGTCGTGGTCGAGCTGTGTCGTGCCCTGGTTCACCGCGAGTTGCAGGATGCGGAGCATCCGAACCTCAGCCAGGAGCTTGTTCATCTCCTGCCGCTTCTGGTTGACGCCCGGCGGTTGGTTCTGCGGGTTGTCGTTGGGGTCGGCATTGTTGTTGGACTCTTCCATCGCCTCGATGAGCAGCCCCAGGTGCGACTCGATGCGTTTCTCCCGCGCGATGACGCCTTGGTCCGCCATCGCCAGACGCAGGTCATCACTGACGGTGATGATCTGGTCGCGGATCGCCTCGAGTGTGGGTGGCAGGGTGACAGAGAAGCCGGTCTCGGTCGCTAGTGCGATCGTCTTGATGCAGATCTCGTGGATCGTGTCCTCAGCCTCCGCCAGCCGCCGCACCGCGATCAGCGCCTGGGGCTGCTGGGCCACAGCTTTCTCCGACAGCGACTCGGTGGCCTCGCGCACCTGGGTCTGACGGGTGAGCATGTCTTCGAGGTTTTCCATGACCTGCTTGCGGACGGTCAGTTCCAGTTCCTTTTGGAGCTTCTCGCGGGCCTCGTTGATCTGATCGCGGGCGTCCTTGAGTTTGTTGATCGCGTCCTTTTGTTTGCCCGCCGCTTCGCCGGGGTTGCCTTGGCCGAGTTGCCCGGCTGCGGCGTTCATGTCTTTGCCCGCTTCACCGACCTTGCCCGCCTGCTGGCCCGCGGCCCCGTCGAGCTTGCTGACCAGCTCCTTGATGCCCTCAGCGGTCTTCGCGTTTCGCTGTTCATCGCCACGCAGCGCGTCGAGCAGGGGCTTGGCTGCATCCGCGTCGGGCCTGGCAAGCGGCGTGGTCTGGTCGAGCTGCCGTTGCTCCGCCTCGGCCAGCGCGTCGATCCGCTCGATCGCCTCGCGCATGAGCCGTAGCTGTTCGAGCTTGAGCTCCATGTTGAGGTCGGCTGTCAGCAGAAGCGTGCGCAGCGTCTCGAGCTCGGTGATGATCTGGGTCTGGTCGCTGGCCGCGTCGCGCAGTTCGAGGGAGGAGACGAGCGTGGCGATCTGCCGCATGCGCTCGGTGAGCAGTTCGTCGCGTGCCTTGCGTACGCCGAGCAGCAGCCTGGCTGAGTCGTCGGGCTGGGTCTCGCGGATCAGCTCCGCGAGGCGGAACATGCGTTCCTCCAGCTCCTTCATGTGTGCCATCGCTTTTTCTTGCTGGAACACCGCGCGCTCGGGCGTGACCGGGTCCGACGCTGTGGCGTAAGCCGGTGCGTGTATCCATGTGAAAGCCAGCAGAAGCAGCGCAACGACGGGCCAGCCCCGCCACACCTTGAGGTTGTGCCACGCCCGGGTTGCCTTGGGATCATCCTGCATGGTGCATTCCTTTGTCGTTCGCCCGCCACCACCCGCCAACCAGTTTACCTGCCATTGCACGCCAGCCTAGTCCGCAAACAGTTCGTCGTCCCGCTTCTCCTGCAGCGCCTGGGTGAACTTCTTCACCTCTTCCTGGATTTTGATGATCTCGTTGAGCTGGTTCACCACATCGATGAAGCTGTCCCACTGGTTCATGGCCTTGAGGATGGCGTCCATGTCGGCCAGGACCTGCGCCTGCCGCTCGACGATCGATGCCACGTCGTCGCCCTCACCAGCCTGCCCGAGCTTCTCCAGGGCTTGGCGTTGCCGGGTCAGCGTCTGGTCGTGCAGCCGGTTCATCGGTTCGAGCACGTACCGCCGCAGCAGCTCGTAGGACTCCTCGCCGCCGAGCTTGTTCAACCGCATCTCCTCAGCGGATTCGACGAGTGACCGGCTGACCTGCCACACGGCCCGCTGGGTCAGGCGATGCGACGCGAGCAGGTCCTTGGCCTGTGCGGGGTCGCCTGTATAGACGGCCAGAGCGTCGCGTAGTTCCTCGGCTGAGATCTGGGTTTTGCGGAACCTTGCGCGCAGCGCCTGCTGCCGGAGCAGAACCTCACGGAATAACTCCTCTGGCTCGGTGATGCGGAAGGTGAGGACGCGCGAGCTGCCTTCCTGTGGCCCGCCGTAGCGGTCGTCGGTCGCCACCGCCGTGACGCGCAGCAACTCGCCGACACGCAGACCCAATGGTTCAAGCTCCAGGTTGTGTGCCGTTTCGAGGGCGGGTTCGGTCGCCGGGTCGATCGGGCCATAGAGCACGATCGGCTCGAAGTCCTGCGCGGGTCGGGTGTCGCTGGGCGCGGCTTCAGGCCGGTCCTCGAACACCGGCGGCTCCTCGCCCGCGGCTTCTGCCTCGCGGATCGCGCGCTCTTGATCCGCGGCCCGGCGGGCGGCTTCCACTTCGAGCGCCGCCTGCGTCGGGTTGTCGCGGCCCACGTCAAGCCGCAGGCTTTGCAACGCCTCGTCATCCCGCGCAGAGGCGAACAGCGGGATCGTGGCCTGCGGGGTTACACGGCCCCGCACGCCCTCGCGCCGCAGCGTGACGCGTGGCGGGCGATCGGTACGCAGGCCGATCGTCAGGGGCACGGGGTACGACGCCAGCGCCGACTGGTCTGCAAGCAGCTCCACCGACAGATGCACCGCGCGCTCGTGTGTCCACGACAGTGTGAACGTGCGGTCATCCACCCGCGTGAACTCGCCAAGGCCCGGCGTCTGCGTCAGCAATCGCGCCTCGGCCACGGGGACATTGGCGGAAAGCGTGAGCGTGGCTTGGGTCAGGGGACGCAGCGTCAAATCCCCATCGCCCGGCGAGAAGGTGCGCGTCACAGGCTCTGCATCGCGGGGGTGGTGTGCGACCAGTTCCAGCTCCGTGATGCGCGGGCGGTCCGCGGGAACGATTCGCACCGGCCCGGCATGACCATCGCCAGCCGCAAGCGACAGCGTCAAACCCTGGGACACCGCGCCAAGGTCGTGGCGGAAATCACCGGGCGCGTACTTGCTGAGCACCACCGTCTCCCGCTTGCCCGATTCGGTCCGCACAGACAGACGCACCGACTCGACTTCGCGTCGGCCGGGCGCTGTCGTGACGCTGGTCCGCAGGGTGTAGGGTTCGCCACGCGGCACGGTGATCTGTCCATCCGTGGTGTCCAACACCGTGATCGTGACCGACCGGGGCCAGGGGGCGTCCGAAAAGCCCATCCACCGCTGCGCCCAGACGCTTGCCAGCGTGGGCATGGTGGTGAGTATCACCAGGGGCAGAAGCACCGCCGTGGCGAGCGACAGGCTGTGCCGCAGGAAACGCTTTTGGTCCAGGTGCGCGGAAAGGTTGACGCCCTTGAGCGCATCAAGCTCTTTGCGCACGGCCCACGCGATCATGTCATCGGATGGCGTGTCGATCCCGCCACGCAGCCCGTCGAGTTGAAAGACCGACGCGACGCGCGGGGCGAGTTCCTGCCCCCGGGTGGCGTGGCGGCTTCGGTCCAGCGCGGCCGCGAGAGCGATGGGGCTCATCGACACGCGCAGCGGGCGGACCAGGTCGTGGAACACGATGTGAGCCGCGGCCGCCAGCGTCATGAGCCAGTACAAGCTGCGGACCCAGGCGCTGAGTTCCAACGTGTGATCCAGCACCGCGCTGACCACGGCCGCTAAGAGCAGCAGCCACAGCAGCCTGGCCGCGCCCTCGACCGCCAGCCGCAGTCGCACCTGCATCGCCAGCCTTGCGAACTGCTGGCGCAGCATCGACTGCCTTGCGTCGGTGTCGCGGTCTGGTTGGAGGTTCAGGGTGGTCATGTGGTTGCAGCGTGCAAGTGCTAGATCAGGCGGTACTTCTTGCGGGTGACCCATTCGCCGATCAGCGCGATCAGGAGCAGCCCCCAGAGCAGCGGGGCGTCCCAGATTTCCTGCCGGTCTTCGAGGACGCGATCGACGGTGCGGACTTTGAACAGGCCGGGCAACTCGGCGCAGCGGTCGAGTGTGAGCGCCTGCCCGCCGGTCAAGGCGGTCAGGGCACGGAGCGTGGCAAGGTCCAGCGTCGGGTTCTGGTATTCGAGGTTCGGGAGCGCGACATCGAATCGCGTGATAGCCGGTCGGCCCAAGACCTTGGCGGACTCATCCCCCGCCCAGACACGCACGGTATGCGGCCCCGCACGCAGC
Organism: Phycisphaeraceae bacterium; assembly: GCA_041743835.1. GTDB lineage: Bacteria > Planctomycetota > Phycisphaerae > Phycisphaerales > Phycisphaeraceae > JBGTLW01. The sequence continues at coordinate 58,132 of JBGTLW010000265.1, forward strand.
ACGGTTGTGCTGGCGGTGAAGTTGCCCTCGCCCTCGGGGAGCAGGGTCAACGGCTGGGGCTCATCACCCGCGCGCTCGACCTCGGCGTAAAGCGCGGTGAGCGATGGATCGACCTGCTGGGGATCGGTGAAGCGGGCGTTGATGTTGACCTCGCTGCCGGGTTGATACGTCGCCTGGTCGGTGGACAGGCGGAAGGGGTACACGCCGCCCAACTGCTTGGAGCGTCCCGCCCGATCTGCGACGCGTGCCCAGAAGCCATCGAAGTACGACTCGTCCAGGTACCGCCAGCGGTAGGTGGAGTCGAACCCCAGGAAGAAGGTCCGGCCGGGGCCGACCAGTTGCGTCGCCAGCAGGACCTCGGGGCCGAATTGGTTGCGCATCCGCGCGTCACCGTGCTGCGCGAGGATGGTCGCTCCGGGCTTGGCGCGGGTGACGGCAAAGTGCCAATACATGCCCGGCAGGGCGCTGAGCACCTGTTGATTGGCTTCGGGGTTGGCCTCGAACATGAAGATGGCGTCACGGCGACCGGCGTCGGTGATGTCCAGCGTCCAGGGGTTCTCTCTGCTGAGGCGGAGCTGCACGGCCGAGCGGAAGAGCCCCGGCTCGCGGATGACCGGGAGGATGTTCATGAACGCGGTGGACGGGTCGCCTTGCCGGTCGAAGTTTGCGCTGGTGTAGAACTCGCCGGCGATGTACACAAGCCCCCCGCCGGACCTCGCGACGAAATCCACCACCAGTTGTGCGAAGCCGGGCGGGAGCTGGTCCGGGTCCGGGTCGTACATGATGATGCAGTCGAATTGGTCGAGCTCCTGCGCGGTGGTGGGCAGGCGTGTGATGGGGTTGTCGCCCGGCTGGCGGTACTGCTTGTCCGCGGACTGGAGCCAGCTCGCCAGCTCGATCGATTGGTCACGCAGCAGCGTGTTGCGCATGAACTGGATCTCGGGGAACGTTGAGCCGGCGATCACCAGCACGCGGAGCTTCTGGCGGATCACGCGGGTCTGCGCGAGCTGGACATCGTCGTCGGTGGTGAGCTGTGGCCCCGGGTCCACCAGCGATGCCCGGAACTCCAGCCGGGTGGGCTGCTCTTCAGCAAAGTCGAAGGTGATCGGCTGAAGCCGGCCATCCGCTGCGATGGTCAGCTCGCGGCGCTCGAACTCTTCCCAGTCCCCGCCCTCCCGGCGTTGCTCAAGAAGCAGATTCACGGTCTGCCCGGCCATGCCACGCGACTCGACAAACGCGGTGATGCGGTTGGTGTCACGCACGAACACGACGGGGTCGATCTCCAACTGGCGGATGGCGAGGTTGCGTGGCCCGGTGTCGGTGCCGATCGCCAGAGCCGCGATGGGGATGCCCTCTTCCATCGCAAGCTGCGCCGCGACCAGCGGCGAGGGGCCGGTGTTGGATTGGCCATCGGTCAGCAGCAGGATGCCGGCGATCGGCTTGCCGCGGTAGGCGAGCAGGGCCTGGCGGATCGCTGAGCCGATCGCGGTGGACGCGGGGTTGCCGACGGGTGTTGCGGTGCCATTGCCGGTGTCGCTGGGCGCGAGCGGCGGGGCGTCGGCGTCGGGCGAGGTTTCGGCCGGATTTGCAAGGGTTGGAGGTGCTTGCAGCGGCGCGGCTGGGGGGACGGGTGTGGGTTCAAGCTGATCGGTGAAGGGGTGGAAGCGGAGCAGGCGGTCGCCCCCGGCCTCCAGCGCGGCGATCAGGTGGTGGTCCATCGCACGCTGGCCTAGCTCTTGCCGTGTCGCTTCGCGGATGGCATCGACGCTGCTGAGCCCAAGCGCGTCTGCCGCTGCCTGCGCCGCTTTGGGGTCTTCCCACGCGTCGCGCAAGGCCATGGACTCGGACACATCCATCAGCACGATCAGGTGCGACTGCATCGGCTCGACCTTGCGCAGCACGAAGACGGGTTCGAGCAGCATCAGCGCGATCAGCCCGATCACCACCACGCGCAGCCCCATCATCAGCAGCCGACGCGACGCGGGCAGCCGCCTGGCCTCGATGCGATAGAGCCAGTACAACCCCGCTACGATCGCGCACGCCAGCACAATGAGCAGGAAGACCGTGTCACCGCCGGGCGACACGAGCAGCTCGATGCCCCACCCGCCGCCCTCCGCCCACTGCGTCGGCTCAATCCCCAGCAACCAGCGGAATAAAGTCATCATGCCCAGCCCCCCGCATCAAACTCACCCATGCACCAGCGTTCGTGCGGCAACGCACAACCACGGCACACCGTTGGAGGGTGCTTGAGCCGGGGCCTGGTTGTCGGCAGCGTCTGGTTCATGGTGCGGTAGATTTCAAACTTCATGCATGGAACGTCGCGGCCACTGGCGGATCTTCGTCACGCTTAGCGCTCTCTCCCGACCCACGTGGCCAGCAGGCTCTCGAACAGCGCTAACCCCAGCAACGCAAACGCGAGGGTGCGCCACATCTCGATGCGCTCGGCTCCGAGTGTGGCGCGGGTGTCGCCCAGCGTGATGATTTCTACTTCAAGAGGTGTCAACAGCTTGCGGAACTGGTCGTGATCGATGGGTGTCAGGTCGCTCTCGGCCGCGCTTGGGTTGACCGCGAAGGTGCGCTGCAGGTCCGCTCCGCCGGGCAGGTCCCACGTGAGCTGATAAAGCCCGGCGGTTCTTGTGTGGGCGTGACGCATCGTGACGCGGGCGGGGTCGGCGCGGTCGATTGAAACCGATGTGGGCTCGGGGACACCCAGCCGCTGCATCAACGCGCGCGTTGGTGGGCGGGCGGGGTCTGCGGTCTGGGTGATGGGCTCACCCGCCTCGACACCG
>JBGTLW010000266.1:0-53050 GCA_041743835.1 Phycisphaeraceae bacterium
AACGGCCGGGCTGCTGTTCCCCGCCGCCCAGCACCGCGAGCAACTCGCCCGCGCGATCGACCGCGCCAACCGCCGCTTCGGGCCGCACGTGGTTTACTTTGGGGGTATGCACGACACCCGCCACGCTATGGACGACAAGATTGCCTTTGGCCGCGTGCCGGATGAAGACCTGCCTCTCTGACACACCCATCCGGGGCACACCTCGCCCAGCCCCAAAGACCCGATAACCGACTAAGGCGTTTGCACGATTTCCCTGCGTCTGCGCCCTCGCAATGAGGCAAGTGTTAAGTGGGGCCACGTAAACCACGACCTTATCTGTAGGAGTTTCCATACAAGGGGTGCTGCTGGGTCCTGTACCAGCCCGGCCCCGTCTCCCAGTGGCAGACCCGACTTAGGGGGCCACGTTCCCCGTGCGCTATTGAATCGGAAGACCACCCATGCCTATACAATCGCTCGACACGATGGAGGAAGATGGGAAAACCGGTCAAGGCCTCCAGCCACTGACGCCTCTGCACGCTACAGAAGACGCGGAGGGCTTTCTCCGCAGCGTGATCGACTGCATGGATACTCATACCGTCGTGCTCGATGGATCGGGGCAGATCATCTCGACCAACCGCACGTGGCGGGAGTTTGCTGAGGCCAACAATGCGATTGGTCCCACCGTCCAGGTGGGAGGGAATTACCTGACCGTGTGCGACAAAGCCAAGGCCAGCTGCCCCGAGGCGGGCCGCATCGGCGACGCCATCCGAGCTGTGCTAGCCGGCGAAGCCGAGCCCGACCCGGTGGAGTACCCCTGCCACGCACCGCGTCAGCACCGGTGGTTCCTCTGTTCGGTCCGCGGGTTTGTGCGCGGGGCCCATCGCTATGCCGTCGTCTCTCACCTCAACATATCGGAGGTACGACAAGCCGAGACAAAGCTGCGGCGGCTCTCGGCTGTGGTCGAACAAACCCCCGCTTCCGTCATCATCACCGACCGCGCCGGCCGTATCGAATACGTCAACCCAGCGTTCACCAAGCACACCGGCTACAGCGCAGAAGAGGTGATAGGCAAGAACCCCCGGCTGCTGCAATCCGGCAAGATGCCCAGCGAGTTCTATGAGGACATGTGGAATCAACTCCGAGCGGGCAAGGAATGGCGCGGGGAGCTGCACAACCGGCACAAGGATGGGCATCTGTTCTGGGAACTCGCGGTGATCTCCCCGCTCCGCGACCCCGAGGGCGTCGTGACCCACTACCTCGCGATCGAGGAGAACATCACCGAACAAAAGGCGATGGAGGACCAGCTCCGCATCGCGGCCTGCACGGACCGGCTCACCGGGCTATCCAACCGGATGCTCTTCCATGACCGCCTGCAACAGGCTGTGCAGCGCGCCCGCCGGGTCAAGGATTACCGCTTCGCAGTGCTCTTCCTGGACTTCGACCGCTTCAAGCTCGTCAACGACAGCCTGGGCCACGACGTGGGCGACCTGCTGCTGCAAGAGATCGCCGCGCGGTTGCGCGCAACCATACGCAACAGCGACTCGCTGGGCCTCGCGCCGGATGCACACACCACCGCACGGTTCGGCGGCGACGAGTTTGTGGTCCTGCTCGACGGGATCCGCGGCCTTGGCGATGCCGTGGCCGTGGCCGAGAGGATGCTCGCCGCCTTTGCGTTGCCCTACCAGTTGGACAACCACCAGGTTTACTCCACAGCCAGCATCGGCGTGGTGACCAGCGATCTGTCCTGTGAATCGGCTGAGAACGTCCTGCGCGACGCGGACACCGCGATGTATGAAGCCAAGCTCGCCGGCCGCAGCAAGTATGTCGAGTTTGATGTCTCGATGCGCGAGCGTGTCCAGAGGCGCATGAATCTGGAAAACGACCTCCGCCGCGCCGTGGAGAATGACGAGATGTATCTCAATTACCAGCCCATCATCAGCCTTATCACCGGCCGGGTCGAGGGACACGAGGCACTGGTCCGATGGGTGCACCCCGGCCGCGGGCAGATCATGCCCAACGAGTTTATCCCGGTGGCGGAAGAGACCGGCCTGATCGTGTCGATCGGGGAGTGGGTGCTGCGCGAGGCCTGCACGCAGTTCGTCCGCTGGCAGGAGCAACTCGGCGAGGCCGCACCACGGCACATCAGCGTGAACCTGTCGCGTGCCCAGTTGATGAGCCCGCGCCTCCCGATGACCGTGGCCCGCGTGCTAGAGCAGACTGGGATTCAGCCGCCACAGCTTTTTCTGGAGATCACCGAGACAGCGATCATGGAAGACCTGGAGGCCGCCACCCGGATGCTGCGGGCGATCCGGGCCTTGGGCGTGAGGCTGTCGATGGATGACTTTGGCACCGGCCACTCGTCGCTGGCGTGTCTGCACCAGTTCCCGATTGACCGCCTTAAAATCGACCGCTCCTTCATCGCGAATCTTGATCGCGGGCGCGAATACACAGCCCTGGTCTATGCGGTCGCGGACCTGGCGCGGAATCTTCACTTCGATCTGGTGGCCGAGGGCGTGGAGACCCGCGAGCAGTTGGCAGTGCTTCAATCACTGGATTGTGAGTTCGGGCAGGGGTACCTGTTCAGCCAACCGCTGTCCGCGGAATCGGCCACCGCATTCACTCTGCCGCCCGGCCTCCTGACACCAACCACCACCACCTCTGCCTCGGCCGCATAAGCGTAGCGGGTGCCCGCCTGCGACAACCTATACCTGTTCTGTGATACGCCGGGTTGCCCCATGTACGACCAGCAGCGCAGAGAGGGCTCCGTTAGCCGTTCGCGTCTCAGCCCCCAGAACACCTGTCTTATACCAGTATAGAACACGCATATATGCAGTGTAAATCTCTGTAAACACTTTATTAAACATAATTTACAGCTTCGATGCTTTGATAGCGATGGCTTTCCCACACCAAGCACAGCATGATGGGCTGCCACAGGTGGTCAATAATTCTCACTTTTTCTTGGTTTTTGATTGACCTTGGCCGGGAGCGGTGTTATTCTTATGGCATGACTAGTACTGGTATAAGTCCCGGTATACGAGAGCCCATCTACACGTCGCTAGCAGACCGACTGCGGCAGGAGATCCGCGACGGGCACTACGAGCCGGGGCAGATGCTCGGCTCAGAGCACGCGCTGGCCAAGAAAGAATCCATCAGCCGCATGACCGTTCGCCGGGCCAGCGAGGTGCTGGTGCGCGAGGGGCTGCTCGAGCGCCGCCCAGGCAAAGGGCTTTACGTGCGGAGCGACGAGGTGACCACACGCGAGATTCAGATCGTGGCGGGCAATCTGCAGTGGGAGCCCTCGCTTCAAGCCTCCCGTGGCGCCCAGTCCATCGCGTGGGGCCTGGGCATCAAGACCCAGCTCTACGATGCGCACGGCGATGTGGAGGCCGACCTCGCGATGCTGCGCGGGCTGCCCCGCAGTCAGGCCGACGGAGCCATCATCGTCTCGCTGCACAGCAAGACATTCAACGAAACGATCTACGAGCTCAAGCGTCAGGGCTTCCCGTTTGTGCTGGTGGATCAGAAGCTCCACGATATCGATGTGGCTTCGGTCACCGCCGACAACTACAGCGGCGGCTATCAGGCTGGCCAGCGGCTGATCGAGGCCGGCCATCGCCGCGTCGCCTTCATGGGCGACTTTGTAGCGACGACCGTGCGTGACCGGCTGGCGGGCTTCCGCGACGCGGTGATGGACGCGGGCCTCCCGCTGGACCGCTCGCTGTTGCTCGACCTCGGCGAAGACCAGACCGAAGACCGTCTGCGGGACTGGTCCGCCACGACCGAACAGTGCACACGCACGCTGATGCGGACGACCAACCCGCCGACCGGCATCTTCTTCAGTTGCGATGCCGTGGCCCGCTCGGGTTGCCGCGCGTTGCAGGCGATGGGGTTCCGTGTGCCGGAGGATGTGAGCATCATCGGCTTCGACGATGACCCGCTGTGCCAGTGGATGACACCCAAACTGACTTCCATCCGCCAGCCCTTCTTTGAGATGGGCAAGGTGGCCCTGGAGATGCTCAACGACGTGATGGCTGAGCCGACGCGTTCGCTTCAGAACCGGGTGATGCCGGTGAAGCTGGTGGACCGTGACTCGGTCGCCCCACCCCCCGCAACCACGACGCAGTAGTTGATGCGGGCCCAGCCGCAGGCTCAAGCGATTCGATGATTCCCGCAGCGATTCCACAGGAACACCGCGATGAGACACCAAAGCCCACACGCAGGCACACAACTTCACACAAGCTGGGCACCTGCCTGTTCGCACGGGTCTGCCTTCGCTGGCCGGCGTAGCGGATTCACCTTGATCGAGCTGCTGGTGGTCATCTCCATCATCGCGCTGCTCATCACCCTGCTGCTGCCCGCGCTGAAAAACGCAAGGGTGCTCACGCGGGCCACGGTCTGCTCCAACAATCAACGCCAGATCGGCGTGGCTTTTGCTGTCTATACCACCGAGTTCAAAGAGTTCCTGCCGCCGGTAAACTCGGGGATCGGCTACAACGCCAACGGCACCGCCAAGGCCTACGGCATGTGGAACGCCCTGGGCCCGTACACCGGCTTCCCGCAGTGGGCGGGCATGTTGTCGCCTCCGGTCAGCGTGGACGATCCAACCCGCATCAAGACCGACAGCTATTGGGGACAGTACAAGGTCAAGGGCAAGCTGCGCGGCACGGTCTGGGCTTGTCCAGAGGTCAATGGTGAGCAGGCCCCGTGGGGTGATATCTACGGCGAGTCGTTCTACCTCCAGTCGCCCGCCGGTGGCGGAGCGAACAACCCCCGTGCGTGGTCCAAGCCGCGCCCATCGCTTGCGATCCCCTCGCCGTCCTCGAGCATCCACGTCTCCGATGCCGACGACTGGCACCTGGGCAACGTGCTCAACGTCGGGACAGAGGCGTCGGCCGGGAAGTACACCTTCGACATCTACCGCCACGGCCAGATCGGGACAGGCAGTGCCGCCATCCTCTACGCCGACGGCCACGGAGCGATCCGCAGCGGCCAGAGCATCATCGACAACATCACCATCGTCGCAAGCCCCACATCCATGTGGAACTTCAAGCTCCCGTGAATCTTCACCCCAACCCAACAGGAGGTCAGTTCATGAGTCAAACCCAAACCAATCAGCGTATCGCGTGGGAAGGTCCGGCGCGAATCAGTCAGGCAGAACCAGGTTGCGAGCAACCACATCTTGTGAAGGAGCTACCAATGCATCAGAGGAATCGTATCGGAAAGGTCGGACTGGTTTGTCTGATCGGGACGCTAGCCATCGGGCCGGCCCAAGCGGACATCACGTGGGACGGGTCGGACTCGGCAAGCTGGGGAGCCGGCGGCAACTGGGTGGATGATGTCGCCCCCGGCGCGGGGGATGTCGCGGTCTTCAACAGTGCCGCGTATGTCAACCAGCCCCAGCTTGATGCCGACACCGTCCATGAAGTGCTGGGCCTCAATCTTGGTGGCCCGTCCGCGGCGGCGCTGGTCATCAGCACCACGTCGTCGGCTTACGGCGACCAACTGGTCAACGGCGCGGTTCCCAACAACTCAAGCACGATCGTCCTGGACAGCACCGCCGATGTCGTCGTCGGCCAGCGCGTCTCCGGAACGCGCATCGGGACAAATACCTTTGTCACCGCTATCAACGGCAACGAGATCACCCTCTCCCGGCCAACGACGGGCGGTACGCTAAACGACAATACCCAGTTGACGTTCTATTCGTCTCTGCGGATCGGCAGCGAGGGTGTCACTGTTGCGGCGGGCACGACTGGTATCCAGGACATCGCGGCCACGGTCGTCCTCAACGGGAATCAAACCTGGACCAACAACGCCACCCTCACCAATGCCCTGAGGATCTCCGGTGGCATCTACCTGGGCAACCACACGCTCACACTGAGTGGCGTGGCGGGGTCGTCCATCAATCTGCCCTTGAGTGGCGCTCTCAACGGTGAAGGCTCGCTCATTATCGATACCGAGGGCTCGGTAAGCTTTGGACAAGGCACCGGGGGCCGACCCTTGAACACCTTCTCCGGTGGGGTCACGTTGGAGTCGGGCACACTCGTATTATCTGGTGGAAATGCGGGCGGCACCGGCGTCGCGGGGGCATTGGGCACAGGCGTCCTCACTATCAACGGCGGGCAGATCAACGGGGCTGGCAATATCGCCAGCTACCCTCTGACCATCTCCGGCCAAGTCTGGAATGCGGACTGGACCTATCTCTCCAGCAGAAACCTGAACATGGGCACCGGTGACATTACGCTGGGGACTGCTGCGGGCACGACCAGGACCGTCACCGTCAATTCTGGTGGAACCGACGTCGTAACACTTGGCGGCGGGATCCACAATGGAACAACCGCGACGAACTTCACCAAGGCCGGCGGCGGCGAGATCCACCTGCAGGGTGTCAGCACCTACACCGGCGCTACCACCATCGCGGCTGGCAACCTGAAACTCGATGGGGCCGGCTCCATCGCCAACAGCCACACCATCAATGTCGTGGGCGGTGCGACGTTCGATGTCAGCACGGTGACCGGAGGGTTCAACCTCGCCAACGGCCAAACCCTCATGGGCACGGGCACCGTGATCGGTGATGTCACGGTCGCCAGCGGAGCGACCCTCGCACCCGGCGCTTCGGCGGGCACACTTGTGTTCACCAGCAGCGTGCTTCTGCAGGATGGCTCCTCGCTGAGCTTCGAGCTCAACGGCGCAGACCAGACGGTCGGCGGCGGGATCAACGACCTGATCAACGGTGTGGTGGACCTGACACTCGCTGGCACGCTCAATGTCAGCGAACTGGTCGCGGGGTCGTTCCTCACGGCTGAGGCTGGGGATACCTGGCGGCTGTTCAACTACTCCGGCACCCTGACCGACGACGGCATCACGCTCGGCTCGACGCCGGCGCTGTCCAGCGGCCTGTTCCTCGGTTTGGATACCGCCACCGCGGGTGAAGTGAACCTCGTGGTGCTGATCCCCGAGCCGGCCAGCCTGATGTTGCTGGCGGCGGGCGGACTGCTGCTCATGCCAACGCGTCAACGCGCGTAATCAAACGCAACCCGCCTCGGCGCGCCTGACCGCGTGCCGAGGTATTTTGTCTGCTCAAGGATCGGCCCGATGAACCACCACAAACCACCCAAGGCGTTTACGCTTATCGAATTGCTGGTGGTCATATCGATCATCGCGATGCTGATTGCACTCCTGTTGCCAGCGTTGAACTCCGCCAGGGCCGCTGCAAGGGCCATGCAGTGCCTTTCGGTGCAGAAACAGCTCGGGCTGGCAAACGACATCTACGCCAACGAGCGCGACGACTACACGCTCCCGAGTCTGGGAAAAAGCGATTTCAGCCGGTTCTGGCACAACAACAATGACTTCCTCAAGATACTGGGCACGCAATATACGAACTACGACAAGTGGCAGTCTTTCATCCTCTGCCCGGACGCCAAGGCAGCATTCGCGGCACCACACCCGACGCTTGAAGACTATTACAACGCAAGAGGTTCCTGGACCGTGAACTTCCCCGGCTGGAACCCCAACGCGCCGATTCAGCGTAGCTGGGTCACACGCGAACGGATCTTCAAGGCCGGCTCCTTGAGCGAGAAGCTGTTCATGGCGGACAGCATCGGCTCCTGGTCAGGCAAGAAGGAGTTGGCCGACCCAAGCCGGTACGAGACCTTTGGCGAGACGTACACCGGAAGCAACGGCATCGCCTATCGGCACGGCGGGGCGGCGAATGTACTGTTCTACGACGGGCACGCCGCGAGCATGACCGCCGATGCGTTGTGGGATGGCGGGTCAAACGACACCCTCGACCGCTGGTTCAAGCTGAACTAGCAGTGCGGTTTATTGGATCGAGTCCTGGATATTTGCGAACTACCGCAGGAGCTATTGGATATGAAGATGCCTCGCTTGCACAACGTACTGGCCGCCCTTGCCACGTGCCTTATCATTGCTCCGCTGTGCCTGACGGCTCAGGCTCTGGCGGCGGACGCTCCCGCGGTCTCGCTTCTTTCCAACGGCGACTTCGAAACCGCGAAGGCGGATGGCGCTTCTCCCAAGGATTGGCCAACGCCTGATGGGGTTTTGTGGCTCAAGGAGGATGACGGCAATCACTTCCTGCGACTGGAGGCTCGGCCGGACAAGATGCTGACGGTCTATCGCGTCGTGTCGGTGAAGCCCGAGCACAAGGCATACAAGCTGACCTTCCGTGTGCGTGTGAACGCGCTGACACGTGGCAAGGAGATGTGGCATGACGGGCGGATCATCCTGGACTTCAAGAATGCCGAGGGCACGAAGCTCAAGCCCGGGCCGGGGCACCCCAACTTCAAGGGTACGACCGACGGCTGGGTGCAGCGCAGCCTCGAGTTCATCGTGCCCGAGGGCGCGACACAGCTTGAGGTGATGCCCGCGATGTTTCAGGTGGCATCGGGCTCGTTTGACCTGGACGACCTATTGCTGGTGAGCGTGGACCCGCAGCCGATCCTCGATGCCCAGGCTGCGCGGGCGAAGGCAAAGGCTGAGGATATCGCGGCCCGTGCAGCCAAAGTGACCGCACAGGTCCCCAAGGCCACGGCCGACCAGTTGCCCCCGATGCTCCGTGTGGATGGCAACAAGGTCAAAGATGCCTCGGGCAACGAGGTCTGGCTTCAGGGTGTGGCGATCCCCAGCATGGAGTGGAGCGGCGGCGGGGAGAACATCCTCCGCTCTGTGCAGGTGGCTATCGATGACTGGAACGTCAACGTGATCCGCCTGCCCGTGAAGGAGACCTTCTGGTGGGGCACCGGCCCGTACCAGCGCGACGGCGGGGCGCATTACCGGCAACTGGTCGATGACGTGGTCAATCTCGCGGGCGCGCACGGGGTGTACGTCGTGATTGACCTGCACCGCTATCGTGCCCCGGAACAGGTCCACGCCGACTTCTGGACCGAGGTCGCGGGCATCTACAAGGATCATCCTGCGGTGCTGTTCGAGCTCATCAATGAGCCACACGACATCACGTGGGATGTCTGGAAAAATGGCGGGTTTGTCAGCACCGAGAAGAAGCAGACCGATGCGCTGACGGAAAACACCGAGAAGCTCAAGGGCTTTGAGTCGATCGGCATGCAGGCGATGGTGGATGCGGTGCGGGCAACGGGTGCGAAGAACATCATCATCGCGGGCGGGCTGGACTGGGCCTACGACCTCTCCGGCGTGCTCAAGGGGTTTGAGTTGGAGGACACGACCGGGAACGGCATCGTGTACTCCACGCACGTCTATCCCTGGAAGAGCGACTGGCAGGGCAAGTTCATGGATGTGGCCAAGAAACACCCGATTTTCATTGGCGAATGCGGGGCCCCTGCTCAGCGCATGTCCTTCATCCCCGAAAGCCGACACGAAGACGCGAGCACCTGGGTCCCCGACTTCCTCGGGGTTGTGCAGGCCAACAAGTACCACTGGACCGCGTGGAGCTTCCACCCCAAGGCAAGCCCGTGCGTCCTCGCAGACTGGGACTACACCCCCACCGCCTACTGGGGCGTCCACGCCAAGGCGGCGCTGCACGGCGAAAAGTTTGAACTCACCAAGTTGCGTTGAACAGACGTTGCCGCCATCAAGACGGATCGACTGCGTGGGTCATGGTGGCGTCTATTCCGTGACCTTGGCCGCGTGCTGCTCGACAGCCGCCTTCAATTGAGCCAACGTATTGGGCCCGACGCCGGCGTAGATATCGATCACCTTGCCGTTGTGGATGATGGCGGTGGTCGGGAGTGGCAGGCCACGGTCGTCGCCGAAGCTGCGCTGCACCGCCTTGATGTCGGCAGCGAATAGCAACGGCATCTTCAGGCCCCACTTGGCGTACATCTCGCGGTCGGCGTCGGGATTGACATTCACACTCACCGCGTAGAACCCCACATCCAACCCCTGCTTCAGTGCCCACGTGTTGAGCCCGTCCACCTGCGGTGCCCACGCATGGCAAGGGCCGCACCACGCCGCCCAGAAATCCAACACGACGACCGATTGCTTGACATCCCGCAGCGCAACGTCATTTCCCTCGGGGTCCGTAAACATCAGGTCCGGCGCGGGTTTTCCAACCAGCGGGTGTTGACGCGGCGCGTTGGCCACTTGCGCCAGCGCTTGGATGCTGTCCACCCTGGTCTGGTTTGCCGTGTCGAACGCGAACGCATCGTCGCCCAGCGGCACATTGACTAGGTTCGTGGTGATCACGAAGCGTTCGGTCATCGTGACGCCGTCGGGCATCCTGTTGGCCTTAGGGTCATGGGTAAAGACGCCCGCGGTGATCAGGTGCGTCTTTGGGTCGAGCGTGAGGGTCATCCGGCCCATCGTGCCGTCAAGCTGGAGTCGGGGATTGCCCGCGTCGTCGGGGCCGGGTTCGCTGATTGTCGGCTGCCCGCCCCGCGCCAGCACAGCCCACGGCTCGGTGGCCAGCAGCATCACCAGATCGGGGAACGTAGGCTCGTGGAGCGCGGGGAGCACTTCGCCCAGCAGCGAGTAATCCATCGGCCGACGGGTGAGCGGCTGGTTCAGGTATGCGCCGGGGATCTGCTCGACCGCCAGCATGACATCGCTTCCATCCGCAACCAGCAGGAGCCCCGGCCGATCGACACGCAGCTTCTGGGCCTTGCGGTCAAAGGCGATGGGGACCGTCGTGCGCTCGGTGCGCGTCCATCTGCCCTGCACGAGCGTGGATGAATAGGTCACCTCGCCTGCATACGTCTGTATGGATTCGTAAGCCGCGACAACCTTCTCAGCCAGCGGCACTGCGGGTTCAGCCAACGCGGGGGCAATACCGATCAGCAGCGGCAACACCGCGATTATGGGCTGGCAACATCGGTTCATGGGGCATCCTCCGTGGTGAGGGTGGGTTCTGGCTCAGCGGGTGTATCAGTCGTCTCGATGTCGGCCGTAGCTTTGGTTTCATTGGCCGCTCGCTTCTGGGCGATCTCTTCGAGCAGCCGGTCCACCTGTTTCTGGATCGGGGCGCGCTCGTCCGGCTCAGGGCCGCTGTGCAGGTACCGCACCACACCCTCCGCAATCACCACCGTGTGCGGCAAAACCGTCATCATGTACTGGTCCGACACGGTAAAGTCATCCAACAAGCAAGTCCCCTCAAACTCGCCTTTATTCCAGACTACCTTCACGGTTTCAACCTTCTCGCCACAATTCACCATGACCACCTGCACGGATTTCTCTTCCTTCAAGGCCCAAGCCTGTAACTCCAGCATGGCAGGAACATAAGCGGCGCACGGCGGAGCCCACGATGCCCAGAAGGCCAGCACCACGATGTCGGCCTCCGCGTCCTTCAACGACCAATCCTCCCCGGCCAAGTCCTTCCGGGTGAAATCCGGAGCAACCTTCCCAATCAACGGATGCCCGCCCCCGGAAGGCCCCCCGGAACCGCCCCCGCCACCTCCCCCGGCAGCCCCGCCCACATTTCCGGGGGTGAATGACTTCACCGCCTGCGAACCGGTGGTGTCGAACACGAACAACTCATCCGGCAGCGGCTGATTAATGGACTTAATCGTCACGTCCAACAAAATCTCAACCCGATCGTCTGGTGGATTGGGCGTCTCGCCCAGCCTCATCGCTTCGATCAGTCGCGTGTCGTTGCTGAGGATCAATTTCATCGGGCCCAGGTGTGTCTGCGTGAAGAGGTAGGGCCGCGGGTCTTCCGCGTCGGGTGCGACCACGCCGGGCGTGGCGGATACGGCTGTGCCTTCGCTGAGCACCTTGATCGGCTGGTCGCTGAAGAAGAACGCAACGTCTGGCATCGGCAAAGCCCCAACCACCGGAGCTACGGCCTGAAGCGCTGTATATGTCAGCGGCGCGGGTTGCGGCACTTCGATGTGCTGGCCGGGGAAGGCGGGGGTCTTGATCCGCAGGGTCGTGCCATCTCCGACCAGGAGATACTCCGGCGAGTCGATCTTGAGCCGACCGGTCGCACGGTCAAACGCGACATGGGTCTGGGCCTCACTGGTCGCGATCCAGCGGCCGCTGTAGGTGGTCGCGGTGAACTGGGTCGTGGCGTGGTACTGCTGAAGTTGGGCGTAGGCTTTGCCCACTTCATCGACTAGAGTCCCACCCGGCGGGCCGTTGGCTACGGCTGGCATAGCTACTAACGCCGCCCCGATCATGAGGGGTATCATCCGCATGGGTACATCATACCTTTTGCGTCCAAGACCCCGGATACCATGTAAGCACCAGATGCCCGCCCCGCCGCCATAGCCATGATACACGTCGCACTCTATCAACCCGCCATCCCACAGAACACCGGCAATATCGCCCGACTTTGCGTCGGGATGAACGCGCACCTGCACATCATCGGGCCCATCATTTTCGACATGTCCGACCGTGCTGTCCGCAGGGCGGGCCTCGATTACTGGCCCTACCTGACCCTCACACACCATGAGACGCCCGCAGCTTTTCTCGATTGGCTAGGCTCACGCGAGCCTTGGCTCATCACCAAGCACGGCACATACCGCTTCGATCAGGCACCCTATGCCGACGAAGATGTGCTCCTGCTGGGCAACGAGAACACCGGCCTGCCCGAAGACTGGCACGCCCGCTGGCCCCACCGCCGCATCCACATCCCCATGCCCGGCAACAGCGGCAGCGGCGACACCTTCCGCGGCGTGCGATCCTACAACCTCGCAAACACCGCGGCGATCGTTCTCGCGACCGCAATCGTGCGTGTCTGATGCATGTGGCGCCCGAATCGCCACGCCGCAGCGATCGCCTACCATGCATGCATGGAACACGCACCACATACAAAGCGATGGGCGATACCCGGCAGCGACGGAGAACTTATCCTTGGAAATACAGACACCCCCGCGGGTGGGGTTGAGGCTGCCAGCGGCGTGGTGCTGTTGTGCCACGGCTTCAAGGGCTACAAGGACTATGGCTTTTTCCCCCGCCTCGCAACGGCACTTGCAGACGCTGGGCTGATCGCCCACCGCTTCAACTTCAGCCACAGCGGCATGACCGAAGACCTGGACACCTTCGCACGCCCCGACCTCTTTGAGTCGGACACGTGGTCGAAACAGGTGACAGATGTCTGCGCGCTAGTGTCAGCGATCCAGGCACGCAACCTTGACGGGGCGGGTCTGCCCCTGATGCTGTTTGGGCACAGCAGGGGAGGTGTGACAGCGCTGCTTGCCGCGGTGGAACTGGGGCCTGAGGTGTCGGGCATCATCACCGCCGCGGCCCCTCATCAGGCGTGCTCGCTGGATAGCGATCAGCGGGATCGATTGCGCAAGAGTGGCCGGCTGGCATCGCCATCATCACGCACCGGGCAGACGCTCTATGTCGGTCGTGCGTGGCTGGATGAGATCGAGGCCGCGCCAAGCCGCTTCGACCCGGTGCGTGCCGCCGGCATCATCACCTGCCCGCACCTGATCCTCCATGGCAAGGAAGACCAGACCGTGCCTTGGATCGCTGCGCACGCGCTGCACGATGCCCCGGGTGGCAACAGCCTTCTGGAAATCATCGAGCAGGCTCAACACACCTTCAACGCCCCGAATCCATTGGCTATCTCAGGCGAAGCGCCGCCGGTGACCCTCGGGTTTATCGACCGATGCATAAAATTCGCGGCCACTTGCTGCTCGTCCAGCCTCAAGGCCGACGGATGACACCCAGGTCGATGACGATGCCGCCGGGCTGGTAGTAATCCACGCCCAGTGTGTTCGCATCGATGAACGTCAGCACCAGACAGCTAAAGCCCGTGCGATCAGCGAACGCCAAGTCCCCGCCGCCCGGCCCGGCATACGCGGCATTGTCGTGTCGCTGCGCATGGAAGTGGTAATGCGCAAGGGCCGTGTACATCGCTTCAAACAGCGAGTGCGGGCTGATGTAGGTGTGGTCGTTGACACGCATCGCGGGAGCAAAGGCGCTTGCGGTCAGCTTGCCATCTGGTGACCAGTTCAACGCCCCGCCATATTCTGCGGTGGTGTCCAGCAAATCAGAGTCAGCCTGCTCGAACATCGCCGCGACGATGCCGGGCTCATCCATCGCGTCGAGGATCATGTGCAACACCAACAGGTCGCCCCAACCCATCGCGTCGGCATGGTCCGCAAACCGCTCGGGGATTGACGGGACATGGATCGCATCCTCATCATCCAAGCCACGGGGATACACCGGCCGCCCGGCCAGCCGAGCCGCCAGGTCAGTCCGCATCGCGGTTGTAGAGCGACGCAGCGTTTGGGGTGTACTGCGTCGTATGGCCGCGAGGTGACGCAACGCCACAAGCCCGCTATCAGAGATCACCTCGCGGCGGGCCTCATCAAGACCCAGCGACGCGCCCTGCGATTCACGCAGGCTCAACAACCACAGCAGCCCCTCGCGCGTGTGGGGCAACGGTCGGAGCACAGCCGATTGCTCTTTGAGCAGTGCCGCTAGCCCAGCCGCCTCGTGTGACGCAGGGTCTGTAACCAGGCCAGCGGTGGCTTGATCCACACCGTCGAGTCGGCACAGTATCACCCATGCGGCTGCCTGTTCAGCGAGTGTCGAGATGCTGTCGCCGGACAGGACCGCCCACATGACGGGGTTGATTGGCTCGCTTCCGGTCAGCTCGCTCAAGGCTCGGGCTTCTGGACGGTCGGTGTCCAGCACGGCTGCGCTTGGCCGGGCTAGGCTGCGGATCAGCGGGCCGATCATGTCCGTGCGGCTGTCACGCGATATGCGCCCGCCGATCGCCGCCAACATCTCTGTGGAAGTGACGGTCACCAAATGTGTAGCAGCCGAGGCCCAGAAGGTTTCGGGGTCGCGCGCAATCAAACGATCCATGCAGAGTATCCGGAGGTTTAGCGCCTGTCGGTCTGACCAGACGACGCGCCACATCGCGAGGATCGTCCGCTCATCTTCCTGGCCGACGGCAACGCGTTCGAGCATCCGGTAGCGGTGGCTGGGGTCGAGGTCTCGGTCGGCAAGGCGTTCCCACGGCTGCGTGACCGCACCTTTCGTACCGCATCCTGAACCCCCCAGCCCCCCCACCAGCAGCATTACCCCAATAAAAAACAGCACACCCCGGGGGGTGTGCTGTGAAACGTGACATTCGCTAAGTACGGCTGCCATCGGTCACCGAGGGAAGCATTGGCGCGGCCTGGCACCGGGCTCACACTGGGAAAACATCCCTGACATCATCTGTTCAGCCTCGGGACTCTGGGCGTTGGTCCAAGTCGTATCTTCGACACGCTTGACCTCCCGCTGGTTATCAAGGCCGTACATATCCTCGTACATCGGCTCCTGCATGTTGGCCTGCTCCTCAAGCTTCTGCTTAGCTTCGAGCGTGTAACGCTCAAGGTAGCCGATGAAGTGGGTGTCTTTCTTCTTGCAGTCCGTGCAGGAGAACACCATGGCCCTCACACCGCTGAGCGCCGAACCCGTATCCGTAGGAGATTGGATGGGTGGGAACTGGCTGGCTGCGGAAGCGGAGAACAGTTGGTTGGTGTTCAGGTCAAAGTAGAACACGTCCACGGGGCCGCGGGCCCCAGTGTTGGGCCGCAATTGAAACAGGATGGCTCCCAGGCAGATCACAAGAATGACCACGGCACCGATGGTGACCACAGCCGGATTGTTGTTCATGAACTCGCGGATATTCATCAGATGACCTCTTGTGAAATTGAAGAAAAATAGACCGTCAAGACCAACCCCGGCTCGAACTTAGAAACACTTCACACAATTCTAGCACTGTCACCCCTCGCACACAATGCGAGATTGACCCAGCCGGGCACGCGTTACCACACAGTCCGATATTCAATCCGCATTCTACTGAAATCGCTAAGCCAGCTTCGCACCTGCTCGGGGTCGGCCGTGGTCAGGTCCGCCTGACTCGACTGCATTAGCAGGCCAAGCAGATTGAAAGGTCTGGGACGCTGGAGGCGTGTGACGGTTGGCTCGGTGCCTGAAGGCACACCCGCCAACTGAGCCGCGTGCGCCACCGCGTCGTCGAGATAGCCCACCTGGTCGATCAGCTTATTCTGCTCCGCCTCGCTGGCGGTATAGATGTCGCCCGTGGACAACGCCACGACCGCGTCTCTGTCCAGCTTGCCGACGCGTCCCTCAGCCACCACGTCTATAAAGCGGTCCTGTGCATGGTTGAGCAGCCGTTTGAACACGGCACGATCCGCCTCCGTCCAATCACGGTAGATGTCGTTGGCGGTGTCCTTGTCGGGTGATCCGTCAGCGACCATCGTCTCCCACTTCACGCCGACTTTGTCCATGAGCCCGCCCAGCGTGGGGGCCTGCGCCATGACGCCGATACTGCCGGTGATCCCGGTGATCTCGCAGACGATGTGGTCTGCCGGTGCCGCGATGTAGTACCCGCCGCTGGCAGCCACCGTGCCGAAGCTGGCGACCACCGGGATATCGTGCTTTGACTTGAACCGCTTGAAGTAGTGCCAAATCTGGTCAGACGCGGTCACCCCACCGCCGCCGGAGTCGATCCGCAGCACCAAAGCGTCTGGCGTGTTCTGATCCAGATATTCAAAGGCCTGCCTCATGTACTCGGCCATGCCGCCGTCGATCGTGCCCGTCACCTCAAGGATCACGACTTTGTGCTTGGCTGAACCCTCGGCATACGGAGCTTCTGAAAGGCCCACGCCAAACTGTGCCTGAAAGATGATGACGAAGTACACGTTCATCAGCAGGGAGATCAGCAGCACACTGCTCACCAGTGTGACGGCCAGCTTCTGCAATACCCCGCCGCCTTTTGGTGCGGCATAAGGCGCGTGCATGTAGCCTGCCGGGGGGGGTGGTGGCGATGACGGTGTGCCGCCCAGCGGCGGGCGCGACTGGCCGGGCTGCGGGGAACCCGAGGGGTCTGAGGGTTGATCCATCCCTGATCCTTTCGTTGGGCGCACGGGCGCGCGGCCTGCATGATAGCCGCCAAAGCCGCGACTCACCATCAGCGGCAACACCGCGGTCGCTTCGCCCCCGCCACTGGCCGGGCCGTGCGTTGCCCCGTATCATCCCGGCGATGGGGCTTCACCTGCATATCGACCCGTTCAGCGGAATCGCTGGCGACATGTTCCTCGGGGCCCTGGTTGATTTGGGTGCAGACCCCGGCGCGGTGACCGCCGCATTCAAGCCGCTCGACGTGGCGGGCACGTTTTCTCTGAGTATTGACAGGGTCCAACGCTTTGGAATCGGCGCGGTTAATCTGCACGTGGTCGAAACCGGCCACCACCACAAGCACGACCATTCTCACGGGCACAAGCACGATCACACGCACGATCACGACCATGGCCTGCACCCCCACGAACATAGCAGGCATGACCACGGCCACAGCCACACGCACCACCACCCGCCTCAACCCAAGCCACACCACCACCACACCACCGCTCGCGACATCCTGAAGATGATCGAGCAACTGGACACCGCCCCGCGCGCACGCCACCGAGCACGGGCGATCGTCCAGAAGCTCGCCGATGCGGAAGGCCGGGTCCACAACACCGTTCCCGATGAGGTCCACTTCCACGAAGTCGGAGCGCTGGACTCGATCGTCGATATGCTTGGCGCTGCGGTGGCGATGGAGTTGTTGGATATTGAATCGGTGTCCTGCGGCCTGCTGCCGCTTTCGCGCGGCTGGGTGAAATGCGCCCACGGCTTGATGCCCGTACCCGCGCCTGCCACGGCTTACCTGCTGGAGGGCTTGGCCACGCAGGGTGTGGACCGTGAAGGCGAGTTGGTCACACCGACCGGGGCGGCCATCGTCGCGGCATTGGCCACCGCCCATGGCCCGCCGCCCGCGATGACGATGGTGGGCGTCGGCTATGGCGCTGGCGACAAGCAATTCCCCGAGTACCCGAACCTGCTCCGCCTCATGCTCGGCCGACGCCTCACGCCCGGCGACCTCGGCCCTGTGATCCCACACACACCCGCGCCTGTCGCAGGAGACACCGCACCATGAAACTCAGCTACGTTCTCTCAGGAACCTTCATCCTCGCGCTCGTAATCGTCGTCATCCTCCAGATCACGCCGAAGGTCGATCAACCGACACGGGCGACCGCGGCAGAACGGCTGCGGCTTGTTGGGCTCGGGGATGATTTTCCCCGGCTGTATCAGGTCACCGAGCCCAATGCCGATGCCATGACTCATTACAGGGCGGCGGTGGACTACTATGAGAAACACCACAAGGAATGGGGTGGCAACCCCCCCAGCGACACGCATTACCGGGCGATGGCCGAGCACATGATCGCGGGCATGAAAGCCGGGCGCATCAAGGAT
This sequence comes from Phycisphaeraceae bacterium, assembly GCA_041743835.1. Classification (GTDB taxonomy): domain Bacteria; phylum Planctomycetota; class Phycisphaerae; order Phycisphaerales; family Phycisphaeraceae; genus JBGTLW01. The sequence continues at coordinate 18,172 of JBGTLW010000266.1, forward strand.
GGCTTCCTCGATCAAAGCTCCACCATCGCGGTAGGGATGGGTGGCAACACCAACCGCTTGTCGGCTGTGTGCGTCGCGCTGATTGACCGCATCAAGATGCTCCAGGACCCGGGCCCACTCACCGAGTTCGACGCGGAGACCGCACTGGCTGTCTTCGCGCTGGGCGAGCGTGCGTTCCGTCACAACACCCTCCTGAGTAACCGGCAGCTTGGCCTCGAACTGATGAGCGATGGCAGCGGGTATCTGAGCTGGTACCAACTCGAAAAGGATGGCCAGTCCTCCGAGGAGCTTAATCTCGCTGCGGACCGCTTCAGCAAAGTGATCGATGCGTGGTCGCACAAGATGAAGATCACGATGGTCCCCAAGCCACACGTCGGCGATGTGCTCAACATCGCCAAGAACGACCAGGACATCACCTGGCGGCTGCAAGCGACCCAGAAGCTGGGCATCGCAAAATTCACCGATGGCGGCACGGGGAACCGCAAGGCGATCGCGAAATATCTGGCAGAAGCGCGCAAGTCCGACAACAGCCTGATGGCCGAGTCGGCTCGGGTCGCGGATGAGCTGACCAAGGAACAGTTCCATCAGATCCGCTGAGCTGAGCCGTGCGACTTGGCCGGGCGCTGCTGCCGGGCTCCCCCCCTCAGCCCACACGCCCGTCACACCAACAATTGGTGCTCCATGCAGCTTGTTCTGATCGGCCTGTTTGTGACGGTGTTCGCGTATGAAGGGATCGAGCCATCCGCTCCCCCACGATACTCGGGCTGGGTCACGCTCGCCATCGTGCTTGGCCCGAAGCTGCTGCTTGTTGCCGCCTACGCGCTGGCGTGCCAGCGGACGCTCCGGCTGCTTGGCAAAGGGCACGCCTTGCGATCGCACCGAAGGCTGGATCGCTTTACGAACCTGTACGGGCTGCTGCTGCTTCCTTTGTTTGTGCTGGATGTCGCGGTCGGCGGGCTGGCCTCGGTGCGTCAAGTCATTGGCGATCTGGTCGTCATCGATGAACTGCTGCTCATGCTGCCGACGCTTGGTGTCATGGTGGCCGGGTGGGCGTTCTACCACCCAATCGACCGCGCGCTGCGTGAGGCTGCGCTATTTCGCAATATCGACGATGGACACGCCGTATATCCGATCTGGACGCGGCGGCAGTTCATCTTTGCTCAGCTCCGGCATCAGGTGTTGCTGATATTTGTTCCGTTGATGATGATTTTCGCGTGGAGCGAGCTTCTGGACACCATCGCCACGCGCGAAGCCGGGCCGCTTGCTGCGAACCACAAACCACTGCTCACAGCACTAGGCGCGGGGCTGGTCTTGCTGTGCGCCCCGCTGGTGATTCGGCACATGTGGGATACGCGGCCGCTGCCCGCCGGCCGGGTGCGAGAGGCGCTTGAGTCGCTGTGCCAACGCTACAGGGTGCGTGTGCGAGAGCTTTTGGTCTGGCGGACGTATGGCGGGATGGCGAATGCAGCGGTCATGGGGCTTGTCGCGCCGGTCCGCTTCATCCTGCTCAGCGACCTGTTGCTGGATCGTGCGTCGGCCAAGGAGATTGAAGCGGTCATGGCCCACGAACTGGCGCACGTCAAGAAGCGCCACATGTTCTGGCTGCTCGCTGCGGCTCTCGGGGCCGGCGGCGTGATCGAGTTGGGCATGCGAAGCATCCTGGGTTTCTGGATGCCCTGGCACACGGAGCCCGCGTGGTGGTTGATGATGCTGCTGGCTGCGCCGGGGTTATTGCTCTGGGCTGGCTGGTTTGGCTGGGTGTCGCGCCGGGTTGAGAGGCAGGCCGACACCTTCGCGGTCCAACACCTGGCATCGACGGGCAGCACGCAGCACGAGCCGGGCCCCGTCTGCGTCACGCAAGAAGCCGTGAGCGCCATGGTCGCTGCACTCCAGCAGGTGGCACACCTCAACCACCTCCGTCCCACCCGACGCAACTGGCGGCACGGCTCGATCGCGTGGCGGCAACACTACCTCAAAACCCTCGTCGGCAAACCGATTGATGCGCTGCCCATCGATCGACACATGAAGCTCATCAACCTCAGCTCTCTGGCACTTCTCGTGGTGGTGCTGTGGTGGGTGTTGTGACCCTGCAACACGGGCAAGACTGCCTATAATCCCGCGCTATGCAATTCACAAAGATGCACGGCATCGGCAACGACTATGTTTACCTCAACGGCTTTGACCCCGGCGTAGTCGTGGCGGACCCGGCTGCGCTGGCGCGCGTCATCGCTGATCGACACACCGGCGTCGGCGGCGATGGGCTGATCCTCCTGCTCCCGCCAGACACCGGGGGTCAGGCCGATCCCGAGCGCGACGCCCACGTGCTGATGCGCATGTTCAATGCTGACGGCTCCGAGGCCGAGATGTGCGGCAACGGCATCCGATGCGTCTGCAAGCTCGCGCACGACTCGGGCACCTGCACCGCCAACCCCATGCGCATCCAGACGGGCAACGGCGTGCTCTCGCTGGATTACACCCTCGGCCCCGACGGCAAGGTGGACAGCGTCACCGTGGACATGGGCGAGCCGATCCTGGACCTGCCCCGCATCCCCGTGGTTAAGGCCCGGCTTGACGACGCGGTGAAGAACGGCATCTTCGTTTCCATGGGCAACCCGCATGTGACGTTCTACCGCCCGGATGTCGCCACGATGGAACTCGCTTCGATCGGGCCGGCCATTGAACACCACCCCGCGTTTCCTCGGCGGATCAACGCCCATTGGGTGCAGGTCCACAGTGAGGCCGAGGTGACGATGCGCACGTGGGAACGTGGCAGCGGGATCACGCAGGCGTGTGGCACGGGGGCCTGTGCCGTGTGCGTCGCGGGGGTACTTGCGGGCAAGACCGGGCGTGACATCACCGCGCACCTGCCTGGCGGCGACCTGCAACTGCGATGGGATGAAAAGACCAACCACGTGTTCATGACCGGCCCGGCCACGACCGTTTTTACGGGTGACTGGCCCGTCTGATGTCAGGCTGCGGGTGAGTTGGATGAGTGACCGCTGCCGGCTCTGCTGCTACCCCAGCGTGGCCGTTTGCTGATACTCAGGCACCTGCACCTTCAGCGCACGCTCCCGCTGCAATTGCTCCGCAAGCGCAAGCGAGACGCTCTCTTCGCCGTGTGTGAGGAATACCTGGCGCGGCTGCGGCATGAACCCGTCGAGCCAGCGCATGAGGTCATTGCGGCCGGCGTGGGCGCTAAGCCCCATGATCCGCCGCACCCGCGCCCGCACGTCCTGCTGCACCCCGAATAATCGGACCCGCTCAGCACCATCCACGATCTGGCGGCCCAGCGTGCCCTGCGCCTGGTAGCCGACAAAGAGGATCGTGTTCCTCGCGTGACTGATGCGCTGACGGAGGTGGTGCTTGACCCGCCCGCCCGTGCACATGCCAGAACCGGCAAGAATCATGCCCGGGCCTTGGATCTGGTTGATCGCCATCGATTGCTCGGCCGTCCGCGTCAGATGCACGTGCTTCCATTCCTCAGCAAGCCGATCCGAGCACAGCAGCATCTGCCCGCGTTTATCCATGAAGTCGCAGTGCCGCCGGAACACCTCCGTCGCGTTGATCGCCATCGGGCTGTCCAGAAACACCGGCATCCGCGGCACGCGGTGAGCATCAATCAATTGTGTGATATACAGCAATAACTCCTGCGCGCGCTCGATCGCGAAAGTCGGCATCACGATCATGCCACCCGTGGCAGCCGCTTCGTTAATCGCCTCGGCCAACTGGTCCATGATCTGGTCGGTGCGGTCGTGGTCCTTGTCGCCATAGGTCGATTCCATCACCACCGTGTCTGCTGTCTCGATCATGGCGGGGTCGTTCACGATCGGCATCTCCCACTGCCCGACGTCGCCAGAAAAGACGATGCGGCGTGTCGCACCGCTCTCCACGACATCGAACATGAGCATGGCCGAGCCGAGGATGTGGCCCGCCTCCAGGAACCGGACCGTGACCGGCTCGTTGAGTTTGATCGGCGTGCGGTATCGCGTGCCACGCATCAGCGCGCCGGTAGCCAGCGCATCCTCCGGGCTGTAGAGCGCTTCGTAGGGGTGCTTGCTCTTGCGCTTCTCTTTGAGGTGACGCTTGCGCTTGTATTTCACGTCCTCAAGCTGGATGCGGGCAGAGTCATCCATGACGATCTGCGCCAACTCGACGGTGGGTTCGGTGGCGTAGATGGTGCCCTTGAATCCATCACGCACAAGCCGGGGCAACAGCCCGCAGTGGTCGAGGTGGGCATGGGTCAGCAACACCGCGTCCAGCTTGTTTGCATCGATAGGCAACGGCTCCCAGTTGCGGTGCAGGAACTTCCGCTCCTGAAACATGCCACGGTCGATCAGCAAGTTAAGACCGCCAGCCTCAAGCAGGTAGCAAGACCCTGTCACCTGTCGGCTCGCACCGAGAAACGTTACACGCATGAAAAGTGCCTTGCTTTAAGATTGGTTCTTGCTGCGGCGACGGCGCAGGATGCTGGCGGAGAGGATGCCGATCACATACCCGATCATCGCGGTGGCGATGAGCATGACCGCCAAGGGCATGGTGATCGTCATGAACAAGATGCTGACCCTGGCCTGTTCGAGATTCTGAGCGAACACGACCGCCAGCACGATCGCCGCCAAAACCGCCACGATGAGCTTGGCGTGTTCCCGAGTGAAGCGGCGCGATTTGGTTTCCGGTTTGCTTTCCATCGTTCGGCATCCAGGGGTGCTATTGACTCGGTTCGGATGAACGCTCAGACACACGCCAATCGACACGACCTTGCGGGGTCAGTTGGTCGCCCGGCGTCGCGCGACGACAAAACTCCGCACGCCCAGCGCCAGGTAGATCAGCAGGACGACCACCATGATACTTTGAAGCACCGGCGCGACGCCGCGTGCGCTTTCGCCGGTGGTGATCAGGGTGTACAGCTTGGGCACGCCGGACGCGGAGCCGATGATCCCCAGCAGTGCAAGCACCACGGCCAGGTGCATGGCGATGATGTGTGCCAGCCGGCCCCGCGTGGCGATCAGCCCGAGGATAAAGAGGATCACGCCAAGGAACGCGGGGATGAGCGTGGTGATGTGTGGGTCGCCTTGGGTGGCCATGACACCGACGTAAAAGCCCACGCCGCTGAGGATCAGGATGATGCTGGTGAGGAAGGTCAATCGGATCATGTCATTCTCCGGGGATGTAGCTGATGACGCCGGACCATGGGGAACTGGCGGTCGCGTAACGCTTCTTGGGGATGCGGCCCGCGAGGTACGCCAGCCGCCCCGCTTCCAGCGCGTGACGCATGGCGTGGGCCATGCGGACTGGGTCGGCGGCGTGAGCGATGCCGGTGTTGAGCAGCACGCCGTCTGCCCCCAACTCCATCGCGATGGTGACGTCGCTCGCGGTGCCCACGCCGGCATCCAGAATGACGGGGTATGCCGGGTCGCCCCCAGCCGCCGGGTCTTTGAGCATCTCCAGGATGATCGCGATGCTGTTGGGGTTGAGCACCCCTTGGCCCGAGCCGATCGGCGAGCCCGCGGGCATGACGCTCGCGGCCCCGGCATCGCGGAGCTTGGCCGCCATCACCGGGTCATCGCTGGTGTAGCACAGCACCGCAAAGCCATCCTTCACAAGCTCACGCGTCGCTTCGAGCGTGCCCTGTGGGTCGGGCAGCAGCGTCTTCTTGTCGTTGAGGACTTCGAGCTTGACCCAGTCCTTGCCGGGGTTATCCAGTTGATCGAGGATTTCCCGACCAAGCCGGGCCACGCGCACCGCGTCCTCGGCGGTAAAACAGCCTGCGGTGTTGGGCAGGACGGTGTAGCGGGTGGTGTCGAGGTAATCGAGCAGGCTCTTGCCCTGGGCATCGATGAGGCGTTCGCGGCGCACAGCCACGGTGACGACGGTGGTCCCCGATGCGTCGAGCGATTCCTGCATGATGGGATAGGTCGGGTACTTGCCTGTGCCAACGATCAGGCGTGAGCCGAGCGTCCGACCAGCGATGGTCAGCGGTGTGTCTGGCGTGCTTGAGGGGGCGTCGTGGGTCATAGTGCGTTCAATCAGCGGTCACGGGATAAGGCGGGGCGTGGAGGCGGGGGACAACGGACCTCCCGGACACAGCGAGCACCAACCCGCCATTGACTGCATCAGCCACCACCCACGAGCGTCACCAGTTCAATGTGGTCGCCTTCGGACAGGTGCGTCTGATCGTGTTGCCGACGGGGAACGACTTGGCGGTTGACCTCGACGGCCACGGCCTGCCCCGCAAGCCCCAACTCCTTGAGTAAATCAGCAATTGTCACGGCATCCGTGCGGTGAGCCTCGCCATTGAGCGTCAGCGTCATATCCTTTAGTGTATACCTATCACAACTCCCCGCCAGTGAGCCCCCACGATGGCCCAACTCAACCGCATGTCAGAACCGGCAACCAGCAAGCTCTACGATCTGTGGGCCTGGTTTTACGACGTGACTTTCGGGGTGCTGGTCCACACCCGTCACATCCGGGCCGTCAAGGAAATCCGAGCCAAGCCCGGCGACCGCATCCTCGACCTGGGTGTCGGCACGGGCATGACCCTCTCGGATTATCCCCACGATGTTACGGTCGTCGGCATGGACCTCTCGGCGGGGATGCTCGCCAAGGCCCGCAAGAAATGTGAGGAGAGCAAGCTCGACCACATCCAGCTCATGCTCGGCGATGCCATGCACCCGCCCTTCGCTGATGCGACCTTCGATCACATCCTGATCGCGCACACGGTCAGCGTGGTTTCCCAACCGAACCGATTGATGCAGTGGGCCGCGAGGATGGTTAAGCCCGGCGGGACCGTAGTGCTGCTCAACCACTTCCGCTCGACCAACCGGGTCATGGGCTGGTGCGAGAAGGTCACCAACCCATTCTGGGTCAAAGTCGGTTGGCGCAGCGACCTGACCCTGGAGGAGTGCCTGGAGGATGTCGGGCTGCACATCCAGTATCGCTACAAGACCACGAAGATTGACCTGTGGCAGATCATCGTCCTAAGCCCCAAGCGTATGCCCGAAGCCGGCCCCGCTGACGCCACGGCTTCTGGCGCATCACCCCGACACAGCCCGCTTGCCATGCAAGGCTGAGGATGGCGCGGGGCCTCTCGCCCTCGGGGTAGCGCAGAGGATCGAGGGCCTGGGGTATTGTGCCTCCGGTTTACCGGCTACGCGTGCGGGGGTATAGTCCGGCGATTCCTGACGCCCCTCAACCCACGCCACACGCATGACTTTCTGCGTCCGCCGCCGACCCCGCTCCGCTTCACTCATCACAGGGATGATGTTGTTCGCCTGCGCCCTGCACCTCTTGCCGTCGGCCCTGCAGGGCCAGATCGCTGATGTGACGACCGCCGACCACCCGTTAGCCGACCCCGTCGTGTCGGCAGACGTGGTGTTCTACGGCCAGACCGCGAAGTCATGGAGCGAGGACGGGGCACGGTTGATCCTGCTGGAGGGGGATGCGGGGTTTGACCTTGGCGTCTTCGGGTTCCGTGGCGACCGCGCGGTGGTGCGGATCGACACCGAGTTGAAGCCCGGCAGGACGATCCGCCATCTGTCGATTTACCTTGAGAACGCCAGGTCGGCCAAGGGCAGGACCAACGTCGGCGCCTACGGCCAGCGGCTGCTGGTGACCGCGTCCACCACCGGCTCGCCCAGTGTGCTGACCGACCTCATGACCGAGGTAGATGCCGCGCCGGCTGTGCCGCTGGTCGCACAGGCCAGGCAACGCGTAGCGCGGCTGCGTGTCGCGATGGGACAGCCTGTGAATGACCTCGCGTTGGATGGTGTCGAAGACCTTGCCAGCGACCCGGCCCGGCTCGCTCGACGGGAGCAGATCGGCCAGCAGAACCGCGTCGGGTCTATCGCGCTTGCCGACAAACCCCTGCGTGCCATCCAGCCGGACCCGGACGCGGCGCAGCCAGCCGTCGACCGCCCCCCACCGCCGGAGGGCATCCTGCCCACGCGTGGCGTCGTGCAGTTCAATGCGGATCGTGTGGTGTACGAGCGGGCCAATCCAGACCGCGATGCGGCACTCATGCTGGTTGGCAACGTCCGGGTGTTCTACACCGACTACGACGCCTCCCGGGTCATGTCGCTCACCGCCGAGCGTGTCGTGCTGTTCATCGACGAGGGCGGCGACCGGGGCGGTGCCCCACCGATCGCTGGCCAGCAGATGGATGCCGCGAAGGTGACTGGGGTTTACCTCGAAGACAATGCCATCATTACCGACGGGCAGTACACCGTGCGTGCCCCGCGCGTGTTTTACAACATGGCGGAGGATCGGGCGGTGTTGCTTGAAGCGGTGATGTACACCGACGACATCCAACGCCGCGTGCCGTTGTATGTTCGGGCGGATGTGCTGCGGCAGACCTCGGCGGAGACATTCGAGGCGGAGAACGTGCGGTTCACCACCAGCGAGTTTGCCGAGCCTCACTTCGCCATCGGCGCCCAGCGGGTGACCATCGACCGCCGCGCGGATCGGGATGGCGTGCCACGGAACCTGGTCACCGCGGACAAGGCGTCGATGCGTTGGTACGACACGCCGTTGTTCGTGTTGCCCCGCTTCCAGGGCACGCCAAGCGAGGTGCCGCTGCGTGGGCTGACCGTCGGCAGCAGCAATGACGGCTTCAATGTCGAGACCCAGTGGGACGTCTTTGCGCTCGCGGGCAAACAGGCCCCCAAGGATGTGGACCTGATCGCACGAATCGACTACCGCGGGGATCACGGCCCAGCGGTTGGGCTGGACTTTGACTACCGGCTACCCGAATCATTTGGAAGCACGAAGGGCTACCTCGTCCCGCTCGACAATGGCACCGACAGCATCGGCGGGCGCAATGACATCGATCAGGACAACGAGATGCGTGGCTTCCTCCAGCTTCAACACCGCCAGTTGCTGGATTATGGCGTGGAGGTCTCGGTCGAGGGGGCCTACGTCTCAGACCCGACATTCCTGGAAGAGTTCTACCGCTCCGAGGCCTATGAAGCGAAGGAGTACGAGACTTCGCTTTACATCAAGAAGCAGGACAACGAGACGGCCATCGACTTCTACGCGCGTTACGACGTGACCGATTTCACACCCCAACTCACCACGCTCCAGGCCCCGGGCCACACCGTCGCGCGTGGGCCAGAGGCACGCTATTTCCGGACGGGGACGCCTCTGCTGGATGGTCGCCTCAACTGGTACACGGAAAACCGGCTTGGCCGCGTGCGCATGATGTTTGGCGATGACAGCCCGGCCGACCGGGGTTTCTCGGCTGCGGACTCGCTCCGCTTCTTCGGGATCCCCAACACGACAAGTTTTGACGACGCGGCCGGGGCAGCGGGCATCCCGATGGACTGGGTGACCCGTGTGGACACCCGTCACGAGGTCGAGATGCCTCTGGAGGCTGGGCCGTTCAACATCACGCCCTACGGTGTCGGCCGCATCACCGCTTACGACACGGATTTCAGCGACTTCAACGGCGGGTCCAACGAAGACAACATCCGTTTCTGGGGCGGCGGCGGTATACGCACCAGCGTCGAGTTCAGCAAGACTTACGGCCAGGCACGCAGCAAGCTGTTCGATGTCCATCAGGTCCGCCACATCATCGAGCCGGTCGTCGATGTGTTCTGGCATGGCTCAACAATCGATGGGGATGACCTGCCCGTGTACGACCCCGAGGTCGAGGGGCTCAGCGAAGGCGGCGGTGTCCGGATGGGTGTAGTCAATACCCTCCAAACCAAGCGCGGGGGGCCGGGCATGTGGCGGAGTGTGGATTGGTTGCGGCTGAAGACCGATGTGGTGCTGCGCAGTGATGATGCCGACACCGACGCAGACATCCCCCGGTATTTCGAGTATCGCCCGGAGTACTCGACGGGCGGCGACCACTTCTACTCCGAGCTGCTGTGGATGGTCACCGAGACGCTCGGCATGCAGGGTGATGTGACCTACAACCTCGAAGACGACCGTGCAGCGCAGTGGCGACTGGGGCTGACACTCGACCACACCCCCAGACTCCGTAGCTTCATCGTCTATCGCGAAGTCGAGGTGCTCGACTCCCAACTCCTCAGCTACGGCTTCGACTATCAGGCAACCGACAAGTACCGCTTTGGTTTCCGGCAGAGCATCGACATCAACGAGGGGGAGTCGCGCAACATCGCGTTCACACTCAACCGCCAACTCCCGCGGTGGGAACTCCGCGGCCTGCTGGAGTACGACGCGATCGACGACGAGGCGGTCATTGGCTTCATCCTCCTGCCCTCGGGCTTCGGCTTGAACACCAGCCCGGTCAGCCTCCTAAGCAGCCGGTAAACACATCCGTGGAACGTGGCGAAACACGCCGATTCCCGCCCGCTGGCATCCAACGTTATAATGCCCGGCTCGATATCTAACCCCGGCCCGGAGCCCCTGCGTTGCTTAAATTCTTTCGCCTCTACAACAAGTGGATTCTCGTGGTCGGCTGCTCGGTGCTGATGGTGGCGTTCCTGCTGCCCAATGCCACCGACTTCCTGGCCCCCTCGCAGGAGGGCCGACCCGTCGGGAGGCTTTCCGACGGAAGAAACATCCGCATCGCAGACCAGGCCAACGCCCACGGCGAGCTTGCCCTGTACAGCCAGCTTGGCCCGGTGGGTTATCTCGCGGGCACCATGCTGGAGGGTTCGGACCGCGACCTGCACTGGGCGCTCATCAAGATCGAGGCCCAGCGGATGGGGCTCGCCGCGTCTGCCACCGAGATTCAGATGGTGATGAGCCTGCTGGGTTTAGAGGGCGATACGCTTGTCGAATTGGCCCGCAGGTTTAACACAACCGAGCGTGGCATCCGTGCCGCGATCGGCAATTGGCTGGTCGCTGAGAAGTACCGCGATCTGGTCATCGGCCGATCGTTTGAATCGCAGATGATCGAGGGGGATAGCGAACTGACCGCCAGCAGTTCGCCCGGCATCCAGCGGCTGCTCGCCATGCGGCAGATCTTTGCACTGGAGAACCAGATCAGGCAGAGCCAGCCCGACATCTGGCAGCTCCAGTATTTCAGCAACATGCTTCAAGGGCTTGAGTACCGGGCGCTCTACGGCACCCAGCGCCTCAGCGAGCCGATCTTCCGGGCGACCGTGCAGGATCAAAGCGCCAGTGCGGGCGGCCGACTGCTGCTGATCCCCGCAACCAAGTTCGCGAAGGACGTCGCCGAGCCGACCAGTGAAGAACTGGCCGCTCAGTTTGAAGCCTACCGCGATCAGCTCCCCGGCATGGGCGAGCACGGCTTCGGGTACAAGCAACCGGATCGTGTCAAGCTCGAGTACCTCACGATTCCCATGCACAGCGCACGCGAAGCCGTGCGGATCACCGAGGCCGAAACCTTGGCCCACTTCGAGCAGAACAAGCAGCGATACACGAGCTTTACAGAGTCCGGCGAGACAACTCCGATGACCTACGCCGAGGCCCGGGAGCGCGTCCGCTCAGAACTGCGGGGCATCAAGGCCCGCGCGCTGGTCGATCAGGTCCTGCAGGCCGCGCTTGGCAAGATCACCGACAGCCAGCGTGCCTTGACCGACGACCAAGACGATCGGCGGTATAAGCTGCTCCCCGAGGGTTACACACCCTTGAGCTTCCAGGACCTAGCGCAGGACCTGAGCCAGCAATTCGGTGTCGCGGTCACGGCTGAGCGTCGTGATGGGGCGTGGCTTGGAATCGATGAACTCCAGAACCTGCCCGGTATTGGCGGAAGCATCGTCGCCGATTCTTCCACGCGCCTTGATTTTGCAACCTATGTCCAAAGCGCCTGGGAACTGGAGCCCGACGACGCCGACCCCACTACCACGTTCCGCCTCCAAAAGGGCGTGGTCAGTCGGCCGCTGGTCGGCGGCATCGATGGCTCCACCTACCTGTTCCGCCTGACCGATGTGAAGGCCGAGCACGAGTTGGACGACTACACCACGATCAAGGATCAGGTCGCTGCGGATGTGCGTCACCTGAAGGCCTACCGCCGCCTTGCCGACGACGCGGCCCTATGGAAAGCTTCAGCCACGACCAAAGGTCTCGATGCGCTGGCTACAGAGCTGGAGTTGACGGTTGGCCGCATCGGCCCGATTGAGAAACGGCAGAGCGGGCGGGTGCCGTCCGTCGCGGGCATCGGCGAGGACCAGAAGCTGATCGACAGCATGTTCGATCAGGCGATCCGTCTGGCGGAGACGGGCGAACTCGAGTCGTTGCCCATCTCCAGCCGGCTGCTCGTGTCCCCGATCGATGGTCAGCTAAAGCTGGCCATTGTCGAGCTCAACAGCTACGAACCGGTGACGAGAAATCAGTACGCCTTTGCGGTCCAATCCCCGGACTACCGTGCTGCGGTCAGTCGGCAACTGGTTCCCTTCACCGCGAGCAACCCGCTCTCCCTCGATAGCGTCAAGCACCGCTTGGGCTTCGTCGCCCGCGACGAAGGTAGCAAGAAAGCGGATGGCGATGCTGAAGGCAGTGGCGAAGCCGAGAACGAGTAGGGCCTGCTGGATTTTGACAGCCGACACTAAGCAGTCCGCACCGGTTCCCTGCGGCTATCCCGGGGGCCGGGTTAGACCGCGATTGGAGCCTGCGACACCTGCAAACGACGGTGGCTTCGTCGGCGGTTGAAGAAGCGGAACAGCAGCACGAACATCACCACGACGAACAGGGCAGCGAGCACCGGTGCGACGATAGCCACTATCGACAAGGCTGTCGCTGCCCCCGCCTCGACAGTGGAGACCACCGGGTTGCCCAGCCCCCCCGTGGTGGCGGTGGACAGAGCGCGGGTGCCGACGGTAATGACCTGCACGGTCGCCGCGGTGCCGCCCCCGCCGATGATCGCGATGGCCCACTGCGACATCGGGTCCATGTTGGTGATGAACGCGGCGGCGGTCAGCGAGCCCGCGATGACCGAAGCGGGCGTGGCGATCGTGTCCAGCGCGTTATCCAGCCAGGGGATGTAGTAGCTGCCGATCTCCAGCGCGGTGGCGGTCCCGAATGCCAGCAGGGCCGGCCCCGAGCCGATCCACTCCATGCTTGGGCTCACCGTCCAGCGGCCTGCGGCCACGGCGATACCCGCGATCAGCAGCGGGATGAACACCCGGAATCCACAGGCCGCCGCCAGCCCAATACCCACGGCAATACCCATCAGCGCATCGAGTTCGGTGTGAGGCATCGTTGACTCCCTTAATGGCGGCCAGCGGGGCTGGCGGCACGTTTGTATCGGGACAGACCGGCTCCGACACATATTCTAGGATGCAAATGCCTTCCCGGGTTCACAAAAAAATCACCAACACGACCGTAGCCCTACCGCCAACACCATATGATGCCCGCCATGCCCAACCCCGCTACACCTGAAATCAGCCGAAGAACCGGGACACTGCGGCGGCAGGTCGGGATTGGCGGGGCGATTGTGCTGGGGCTGGGGTCGATGGTCGGGACGGGGGTGTTTGTGAGTCTGGGCATCGCCGCGGGCGTGGCGGGGCCAGCCGTGGTCTTGGCGGTGCTGCTGGCGGCGGGGCTGGCCCTGTGCAACGGCCTGTCCAGCGCCCAACTCGCCGCCGCACACCCCGTCTCCGGCGGGACGTATGAGTACGGCTACAAGTACCTCACCCCCGCCGCGGGCCGGGTCGCGGGGTGGATGTTCCTGGCCGCGAAGAGCGCCTCGGCCGCCACCGCAGCACTTGGTTTCGCGGGCTACCTGATCCATGCCGCAGCCCCCCAGTGGTCCGTCCTCGTCCTCCCCCTGGCGCTGGCCGCGGTGGTGGTGCTGACGGTGCTGGTCCTCTCGGGGTTACGCAGGACCAACGCGGTGAATCTCATCATCGTCGCGCTGACCGTCGGCGTGCTCGCGTTCTTCATCGTCATGATTGGTTCACAGCTCGAAGGCCAGGGCGGCATGAAGCTCAGCAACTTCGCGGGCATCGAAAGCTGGACCAACGATCGCGGCCAAACGTTCCTTCCTGCCCTGCTGCACGGCACCGCTCTGGTGTTCGTCGCCTTTACGGGCTACGGCAGAGTCGCCACACTTGGGGAGGAGATCACCGACCCCAAGCGCAGCATCCCCATCGCCGTGGTGCTCACGATCCTGCTGACAGCCGTGCTGTACCTGGGCGTAGCGATCGTGGCGGTGGCAGAAGTCGGGGCACACGACTTTGCGGCCTACGCCACGGGTGTCGCTGCACCTCTGGAGCGCATCGCGGGCAATGTGTGGCCGTGGACAAGCTACGTGCTGGCTGGCGGCGCGGTGATTGCAATGCTCGGGGTGTTGCTGAACCTGATCCTGGGGCTGTCGCGCGTGGCACTGGCGATGGGCAGGCGGCGTGACCTGCCCGGGCTGTTCGCTTCGGTGAACGCCTCGGGCACGACGCCGGTGCCCGCGGTCATCCTCGTCGGTGTCATCATCCTGGGGCTGGTGTCGATCGGCTCGGTGACCTTCGCGTGGTCGTTAAGCGCCACAACCGTGCTGATCTACTATGCCCTGACCAACCTCGCAGCCCTGCGACTCCCCGCCGCCGACCGGCGGTATCCACGGGCCATCCCCGTGATCGGGCTGGCCGGGTGCCTTGGTCTGTGTGTGTTTATCGACTGGCTCTACTTGGCGGTGGCGGGCGGATTGCTCGGGGCCATCCTGATCTCGCACTGGGTCATGCCCAAGCCGGTCACTTGATCACCGCGGCACCAGCGGCCGCGACGGCGTGGTCGTTCTCCACCGTGGAGCCACTGACGCCGATCGCGCCGATGATCGTGCCATCTGCGAGTTTGATCGGGACGCCGCCGGGGAAGGTGATCAGCCCGCCGTTGGAGTGCTCAATGTTGTAGAGCGGGCCGGATTCTTTGGAGAGCTTGCCGATCTCCCCGGTGTTCATGTCGAAGTAGCGGGCGGTCTTGGCTTTCTTGATAGCAATGTCGATCGAGCCGAGCCACGCGCCATCCTGCCTGATGAAGGCCTTGAGGTTGCCCCCCGCATCCACCACCGCGATGTCCATGCTGGTGCCGATCTCCCAACTCTTCTTCGCCGCGGCTTCAATGACAGCCTGGGCCTGCTCGAGCGAGATATCCATCGTGGCGATTGGCTTAAGCTGCCGCACAGCATCGGTGGCGACACCGGCCGCATCCTCCGCCACCACCGCCTGCACGCCGATCCTCACCGCTCCACCCTGCGCCTCAGCCGATCGGTTTGGGCCAAGTTGATAGGCCGCGATCGCAGCGCCGGCTACCAGTGTGCATGCCAACATCAGTCGCGTGCGGTGCTTGGACATAAAAAGAAAACCTCGGGTGTAGGGGACGGGATCAAGGCCGGCAGGTGGCTGTGCCTTCCACAGATGTAAAGCGTAGCCACCCCATGGCCCCAGTCAAATGCCAACCCAGCAATCGTCCACGGTACACACGCGCCGCATCAGCTTTCGGGCAGGCCATAGATTGCCGCCGCCTGATTCACCAGGCCCGGCGGAGGCTCTTGGCCGGTGATCGACCGCACAATCCGTGTCACATGCGGGTGGCAGTTCTCGATAAAAAGACGGAAAGTTTTCTGTGTCCCCGCAACCGCGGTGCCCGCGACGTACAGCCCCGGCACGTTGGTCATCATCGTGGCATCATCCACCTGAGGCGCGCGGTTCTCGCCCACCAGCGCCACACCCGCCGCTTCAAAAAGCGTGGTGTCCTGGCCATACCCTGTCAGCAGCAGCACAAAATCCGCATCCACGGACACCTCGGGCCCGGGGGGAACAGCAGTGGAAAGGAGTTGGACACAACGCGGGGTGATGCGCACCGGCCGGGTATGCGGGTACCACTTAATCGCGCCGTGCTTAATCAGTGATTCAATCTCCGGCTGCAACCAATACTTCACCATCGCAGCGTCGAAGTTTGCCCCGCGATAACTGAGTGTGACTTGCGCACCCGCGCGGTGGCACCGCATCGCCGCCTCCACCGCCGAGTTCCGCCCCCCGACTACCAACAACCGCCTGCCAAAGAAAACGTTGGGCTCGTCGAAGTAGTGGCTGACATGCGGCAGCTCTTCTCCGGGGATATGCAGCATCTGCGGGTGGTGCATGTCCCCCACCGCCAGCACCACGTGCCGCGACAGGTAACGGCTGGGCTCTTCACCGCGTCGTGCATACGCGGTGAAGTGGCCGGCGAGGTGGTCCCGCTCGATCCGTTCGACCTTTTCGAACGTGTTGATCCGCAGGCCGTGCTGTATCGCGACGCTCCGCAGGTAAGCGAGATACTGCTCCCGCGTCGCCTTGGTCTGGTCCGGCGTGACCAGCGACACACCCGCGATGGCGATGCGCTCGGGGCTGGAGAAGAACCGCGCCTGTTTCGGGTACCACGAGATCGTCTGCGCGATCTGCCCAGCTTCTAAGTGTACGTAGTCCACACCAAGCGCATGAAACGAAGCCGCCAACTCCAAGCCGATCGGCCCCGCACCAACCAGCAACACATCCGTCTCATGCATCGCCTCGCCTTGCATCACCCCATCATATACAACCCACCCGCTCATTCATATCACAGCACAACCCCGACCAATTCAGTGCGGATTCGTATGGCTGTTTGGATATCAGCGAAAATGCCAGCGGACGAAGTAGCCGGTGTGTGCTCACAGCGATGATGACTGCGCGCGTTACTCCGCAAGCTGGTCGAAGAGCTTTTGGCGTATCTGGGCAAAGGTGCTGATCTGCGAAGCCAATGCTTCGCGCAACTGGTTCAGTTGATCGGGGTCCGTTGCGGGGTCGTCCGAGGCCAGTTGCATTGCGATGGCTGCGGCCTGCAGGTCCTGAGCCCCATCCGCGAAACGGCGGGCCGCTTCGTACAGCACAAGGTTCTGCTGATCCTTCGCATGAGGCTCTTTGAGCAGACGCCAGGGTGCGCGGCGGATCTCCGCGATCCCGCCCTTGATCTCCACCGACGCACGCCGGATATTCGTGAAGGTCTGGTCGATATTCGCGCGGTTGTCATTGATCACGCCGCGCGTCTGGGTGCTGATCGCTTTGCCGTCATCCAGGATCGGGTCGAGCTTAGCCAGCGAGGATGATGCACGCGTCATCAATGCCCGAGCATCGGCCAGCGTGTCAGGCAATCTCTCCTTGACGGTGCCGGTGATCTCACGGAGGTTGGCCGCGGTGGTTCGGAGGTCCGTCTTGGAATCTCCCAGCAAGTCGCTCGCATTGGCGAGCGCGCTGTCGGCCGTCTTCATCACCTCGTGATACCGATCGACCACACCATCCACCTTGGTGTCCATTTTCGTCGCAAGGGTACGCACGCTGTCTGATGTGGCGGTGAATGATGCGAGGCCCGACTGGGCCTGTGGCACAAGGCCGCGCAGGTCAGCCATGACATCACCCAGTGTCAGGGTGTATCCCGCGATGCTGCCCCCCGGAGCCACGGCCGGCTGTGCAGACGAGCCCAGCGATTCAATGTTGAGCCTTGCGCCCCCGGTGATCTGCGACTGCACCGCAATCTTTGCATCGTGATGTAGTGTGTAATCCACCGGCAGTGTGAAGGCGACGTGGACCGTCGGGTCGCCCTGTGGGCTGGCGACCACACTCACCTTCTTGACACGCCCGACATCGACACCCAGGATGCGGACGCTGCTCTTATCGTCGATCCCCTGCACATCCGAGCCGGCACCGAATGTTGCCACGTAGGTGCTGGTCTTGGCGCGGTGGCGGCCCGCATTCGCGGTGGTGATGACGATGGCGACACAAGCCGCGATCGACACGAGGATCAGCAGCCCGGCCACAGTTGCTTTGCGTGTATCGTTCATGGTGTTCACAAGGCCTGTTCGAGTGGTCAAATCATCGGACCCGTGTACGACAGCAGGTCCGCACGGTAGGCACTGGGGTCGCGTCGGCCGGCCAATGGCCCATCAATCTTCCCGTGGACGAACTGGTGGACCAGCGGGTCGGTGCTGTGCCGCATCTCCTCGGGTGTGCCCGCAGCGACAAATCGGCCCTGGTCCATCAGCACAAGCCTGTGAGCGATGCGGAAGGCAGAGGTCATCTCGTGGGTGATGATGACAGAGGTCACACCCAGCGCCTCGTTGAGCGAGACGATGAGGTTGTCCACCTCTGTCACGGTCACCGGGTCCAGCCCCGCGCTGGGTTCATCATAAAACAGCACGATCGGGTCCAGCGCCAGCGCCCGCGCCAGACCGGCACGCTTCTTCATGCCACCGGAGAGTTCCGAGGGCATCTTCCCGGCGTGCTGGCGCAGGCCGACCAGTTCAAGCTTCATCTTGACGATCAGCCCGATCGTCTCCCGGTCGAGGTCGGTGTGTTCCCGCAGGGGCAAGGCGATATTCTCTGCCACGGTCATCGAGCCGAACAGCGCGCCGCTCTGGAAAAGCACGCCCATGGTCTTGCGGTAGTCGTCGAGTTCTCTGGCAGACATCGAGCAGATGTTCTTGCCATTGACGCGGACCTGGCCTTGATCGGCCCGCGTCTCCGCTGCCATGAGGCTCAGCAGCGTGCTCTTGCCCGCGCCGGACCCGCCGAGGATGACAAGACGCTCCCCACGCCGCACGTTGAGGGTCAGTTCATCGAGCACGATCTGCGTGCCAAAGCGTTTGGTGACGCGATCGATCTCGATGATGTGGTCGGGCTGCTCCGGCATGTTGGCTCACCACCCTAGCGCGTAGAACATCGATGTGAACACGAGGTCGAGGATGATGATCATCACGATGCTGACGACGACTGTCCGCGTCGTGGCGTCGCCGACACCCTGCGCGCCGCCCCGCACCGTCATCCCCAGGTAACAGGCCAGCGATCCGATGACCAGGCCGAAGACGCTTGCCTTGATGAGTCCACTGACAAAATCGAACACCTCGATGGCCTCGGCCGTGCGCTGGAGGTACTCATCAAAGGGCATGCCGATGGCATATCGGCTGACCACCATGCCGCCGAGGATCGCCACCACATTGCACCACACCGCCAGGCACGTTGTCATGATAGTGGTCGCCAGCACGCGCGGCACCACGAGGAAGCGCAGCGGGCTGATGGCGTGCGCCCGCATGGCCTTGAGTTCCTCGCCGACCGCCATGGTGCCCAGCTCCGCGGCTATCGAAGCGCCCGCGAAGCCGGTCAGCACCACAGAACCAATCAGCGGGCCAAGCTCGCGCACCATCGAGACGCCCACGATCCGTGGCAACTGGTGCGTGAACCCGAACATCTGAAGCACCGGGGCGACCTGCAACGCGATGATCGCTCCGACGCTGAAGGTCACCAGGGCCACGACCCCCATACTCTGCACGCCCACGCGGTACATCTGTGCCCCGAGGTTGACCCAGGCCATCCGCCGCCCGCGCTTGCCGACGACAAGGTGAGTCGCCGCCACGGCCGTGTCGCCGATGAGCAAACCAAGATGGCCAACCAGGTCCACCCAGCGCAGCCCGGCTTCGCCGAGGCGGGTGATGGGTTGGAGCAGGTGGGGCATGATGGGCATCCTGTGGCAAGGCAATCGCGTGCTTGTTTACTCTGCGACGATAAAGAGCTGATCGAGTTGGGCGATCCGCAGCAGTCCACGCACCGGGTCCGCAAGGCCGCGCAACTCCAGCGCGTTGTCTGAGCCCAGCAGTTTGCGTGCCAGCACGAGCGACGCCAGCCCTGCCGAGTCGATATAGGAGACGTCGCGCAGATCGACAATCAGCCTGTCAGGTTTGTGGTCGCCGATCAGCTTGTTGAAAACAACGCGGGCCCACGGCACGTTCTGGACGGTGAGGTCACCGGACAGCCGGCAATAGACGGTGCCGCCATCCTTCCAGGCCTCGGGGAAAAACTCGCTACCGGTTTCCAGTAAGGTCATGGCTGTGCTGGCTCTTGTTCGGGTGCGACTGCGTGTGCATTTGCCGGCGTGCCCTCAAGTTCATCCCGCCACCGCTTGATCGCTTGCGCGCGGGCGTCGGCGGGGTCGTAGGCGCTGTACCCATGGTCCATGCCGGTCCGCAGGCGGAGCGCTTCGGCTGCAAAAAGGCGGACCGCGGGGTCATCATCCTCCAGCGCATCAACCAGGGCGGGCAGGTCTGCGGGGTTATCAGACGCCGTGGCCGCGACGATCCCGGCGATGCGGGATTCCGCATCGGTCGCGTGCAGATCGCCCTGCACGGGCTTGGCCTTGCAGGCATTGAGCGCAACGACACCCACGGCAAGGCACAACCACAAACTGACAGGCAACCTAATCGTCACGCGCTGTTACATCCCCAATCAAACCAAAGACCACCATCACGCCTCACTGGCAATACACAGAGGGTTTAGCTCTCATCGACACGATCCCCGCCGGCGCTGCGGCCAAAGAATTAAGACCGAGAATAATGCACGACTCCGCCGCATCTCACCGCGCGCTAACACACGCCCGGGGATAAACCCCAGTGGGTTCGCGTTCATTCCCTGCCAAAATCGAAGATCGAGCCACCGCCATCGGCGGGCTCTTCGGGGCGAGTGGGATCAGCGGGTGCTGGCGACGGATCTGTACGGCGAACAGGCTCGGGCAGCGGGTCGCGATGACCGGGCGGTGTCGCGGGCTCGGTATGGAGGGTTGGCCCGGCCTGGAGTTGGTGCATGGTGTACCCGATCAGGCCGGACGTTGACAGTGAAATGACAAACGCCAGGACCACGGCCGCAGATCGGATCGCGGCCGACTTCGTCGCAGAGATGGCCAGCAACAGTGACGTGAGGCCCGCCGCAACCCAAGGCAGATGCGACGCCCACGTGGGCACACCCTCCACGGGGGCGCTACCCCGCTGCTGAAAATACAAGACCGCACCCCCGGCAAAAATGACCGCGGCCGACCACCGGATCGCGTGGGACTTCATCCCGCTCAGCAGCAGCACCACGACCAGGAAGACGCCGACAAGCCCGCTGATCTGCGGCAGGTCATCCACCACCGCCCCGATGCGCGCGGGGTCGTTGAGCTGTGTCCAGATGTTCTTACAGGTGTCGAGCATGACATGAGCGTAACGCACACGCCCATGAACGCAAAGGCACACACGCTGCCGCCGGCAGAACGGGAACGCCGCCGGGGAGCTACTGGCTGACGATCTCGATCAGCCGATCGCCCATGACCACCTGCATATCCGGCCCCACGGACAGCCATTGCGCAGCGTCTTTGCTCTCGGCGATCAACTCGAAGTACCGCGTCGAATTAAAGGCCACACGCTCCGCAGTCCGGCCGGCGTGCCGGGCGTGCTGGGCCTCGGTGTCAACCCATTGGGCGTCGTTTCGGACAAAGGTCTTGCCGTTGCGGAAGACAGTCGCTTGCACCGCGTCGCGCGGGGTTGCGCCGCCAGTACTGCTTCCATCCGCAAGGAACGCAAAGTCATTGGCGCGCTGCGCAGCGGCTGGCGCGGAGGCGGCCGACTTAAGCGCGGTGTTGCTCTGCGCCCCGCGGACCGAGGCCTCACCCACCTCTGCGTCGGCCATCGCGCGATACGACTCCTGCGCCCGCTGCCGGAGGTCTGCGCTACGCCCGACCTCTTGGAGTGACCGCCTGGCCATGGGCACGTCGCGGATGGCCTCATCTTCGACGATGAGGTAGGACGTGTACGGCGTCACCACGCCAAAAGCGCGGGCTAGCTCCACGACCTCATGCTTGAGTTCATCCGACTCCCCACGCAAACGGATCTCATCAAGCAAGTAGCCGATGCGTCGCGTGGCCCACAGGCGGGGGATAAACGCGTGCTCAACTGATTTTTCTGCAAGGTTGGCGTCGATCGTGACGGTCTGCGGCTGACCGGCAACCTGACCCGTCAGGTGGATCAGCATGTGCGCGCTCGGGTCCTTGTAGCGGCCGACGATGACCACTTGATCGCCCTTAAAAAGGTCGGGCAGATCGGTCGGGTAGGTCGCGCGCAACTGCGAGGGGTTGGGCACGCGGGCTGCGGGGCGGACACTCAAACTCAGCGCTGGCGCGGTGAACACCGGCTCACTGATCTTGGTGTAGAAGCGAGAGACTTTGACCTCGATATCTTCGTCGGGCAGCACATACTCGGTCACCGCCCGCGTCTGTTCACTGATGCGGTCAAGCAGTTTGGTGTTGATATCCGTTCCAATACCGAAGCAGAAGACGCGGGTGGTCTTGGCGAGTTTGTTCTGCCTGATGGACTTGTCGATGAGGCGGTCGGTGTCTGTCTGGCCGATCGTGGGCTTGCCGTCGGTGAGGAAGATGACGTAGTTGGGCCGGGCGTTTGGAGCATCTGCTTCAACTTGCATCTGCTGGAGCAGGGCCTGTTCGAGGGCTTCTTCAATCGCGGTGCCACCGATTGGTTTGAGCGCATCAATAAATGCATTGGCCTGCTGGCGGCTGTCCGCGTCGGCTTTGCGCAGCGACTTGAAGAGCATTTCGACATCCGTTGAGAAGCGGATGATCTGGAAACGGTCCTCATCATTGAGGTTCTCGATGCAGAAGCTCAGCGCCTTCTTGGCCTGCACAAGCTTCTTGCCCTGCATCGAGCCGGACGTGTCGAGCACGAACACCACATCCTTCGCGACCGGCTTACGGTTATGATCGGCCAGGCTTGGCGACGCGAGCAGCATGAAGTAGCCGTCGTCCGAACCCAGCACATCCGCCCCACCATCCCGGTAAGTCAGCAGCGTCAGGCCGACATCGCCCGGCGACTGCTTCGGGCTGAAGTACAGCTTGAGGTCGCCCTCGCCGAGCTCTTCCGACTCGTAGCCGACGATCGCCTGGTGATCGCCTACGCGCTTAATCTCCACCGCATGGCTTGGGCAGTACACATTGGCGAGCGGTTCCTTGGTGGTCAGCGTCAGCTTGAGCGCGAGCTTTTCGGTTCGTGCGTGCTGCATCGATCGGCCGGTGATTGGGTACACATACTCCACCACGCCGCTGTCGCTCTTGAGCAGTTGCGTGTACACAAGGGTGACCCGCTTGTCGCTCTTCGGCTCGATCGGGAAGACCCTGGCCTTGAGCATCCCCGCATCCACGTACTCCAGCAACGCGGGGTCCTGCATGGAGCGGACGATGTCCTCGTAGATCTTGCGGGCTTTGGCGGCGTCCAGTAGCTCAGCCTCGGTCATCTTGCCGTTGACATCCATCTCGAACTTGTCAATCGCCACATTGCCGGGGAGGGGAAACATGAACGTGCCTTCGAGCCGGGCCCCCGAGGGGTTGTGGAACACGTGCTCAATCCGTGTGGTGGCGACCTGGTCCTTGATCGTGACGGTGACCTGATGCTCCTTAAGTTGCAAGGACGCGACCCGAGGCATGGGCATCGGGGTAGGTTGCGGCCGGGGGAGGATGACGATGCGGTCGGCCTCTCGCTCGGGCAGATCGACGATGACCAGCCCCTGTCCCCAGATTGGCGACATCACCAGCAGGTTAAGCATCAGGGCGGTCAGAACAGCAGAGAGTCGGCAGCGCATGGCGTGCTCCGGGTAAAGGGCGGTCGTCCACGCTTACGGACGCACCGGCAGGCGATTGGTTCCCATGAACTTTGGCTGATACACAAAATCCACGCAATCGCTGATAACTGCCCCTCACTCCGCCGCAGCCTCGGCCTCCAGAAGGCTGTCAATCACCTTCTCGATCGCGTCCGGCATCAGCCCCAAAGCCGCGACGTTGCCCGAGCGGTCGATCACCGCGTAGGTCGGCCAAAGCACCACCGACCAGGCCGCCACAGCCTCCGCATCGATGTCCTTCGCGATCGGGTAGTCAATCCCATAGGTCTCCGCCACCATCGCCATCTTCTCCTGGCCGGACCTCGAACTACAGATGCCGATGACCAGCACGCCACGGTCGGCATACTTGCTCGCGATGGCGTTGTTATGCGGGATCTGGGTGATACAAGGGGCACACCAGGTTGCCCAGATGTCAATCACCACGATCTTGCCCTCGCGGTCGGCTTCGGTGACCTCGCCATTCATCCACTCCACGAGCTTCACCTTCGGCGCAGGCTTGCCTTCCATCGCCGCGTAGGTGGTCTGTAGCTCATGCCCTCCCGCGTAGTAGCTTGCGGGAAAAGCACGCGCAACCGCTACCACGTTTTCCGCGGCCTCGGGCTTAGCCGCAGCAGCCTTGGCCGCGGGTTCGGGCTCACTCGCAGGCGGTGATGTGGGATCACATCCCCACAGGCCGAAGCACACCAAGCATATCGTCACAGCCCATAGGCCGGTGGCCCGGTTGGCACGGTACGTTGCAGCATTCTGTTTCATGACCATGCCCTATCCTAGCGGTGTTCTCGGCCCGAGTCCTCCCCGACGTGAGCCAAAAACAACTTCCACTACAATCCTGCCATGCCGTTGGAACTGATCTTTCTTGGTACGGGCACCAGCGCGGGCGTCCCCATGATCGGGTGCGACTGCACGGTCTGCACCTCGGAAGACCCACGCGATCACCGCGATCGGCCAAGCGTGCTCATCCGCTACCCCGACCTGTCGCGTCCAGCGGGAGCGGATGACGACGAACAGCCGCTGCGACAACTGCTCATCGACACCAGCCCCGAGCTCCGCCAGCAGGCCATCCGTCAGCGGCTGCATCGGCTCGATGGTGTCTTTTTCACGCACGCCCACGCGGACCACATCTTCGGCCTCGACGACCTCCGCCGATTCAACGCGGTCATGCACGCCCCGCTGGATATCCACGCGGAAGCCACGGTCCTCGACTCGTTGAGCAAAACCTTCCGCTATATCTTCGACTCCCAGCACAACGTCAACGATTCCTTCATCGCCCAGTTGATCGGGCACCCGGTGGTCGTCGGCGAAGCATTGAGCAGGTTCGGCGCGACTTGGATCCCGCTGCGCCTGATGCATGGCCGACTCCCCATCGTCGGCTACCGTGTGGATCATGGCGGGGCCTCCCTCGCCTATTGCACCGATGTCTCGTCCATCCCGCCGGAGAGCTACCCCCTGCTCCAGAACCTCGATGTCCTGGTGCTCGATGCCCTCCGCTACCGCCATCACCCCACGCACATGACGGTGGACCGCGCACTGCAGGAGATCGAGCAACTCAAGCCCGGCCGGGCCTTTCTCACCCATATCGCCCACGATATTCAGCACGCCGACCTCTCGCAGAAATTGCCCGAGAATGTCGAGCTGGCCTACGACGGGCTGGTCGTCCGTTGTGGCGTGTGATCATTTTTCCATGTGCAGAGATGCTGACAGGAAACCTCAGATGTACCGAGTCGGACAAGCGGAATTGGATGCCATCGCACAAGTGCTGTGGAGCGGGAAGCTGTTCCGCTATCAGGGTGAGGGTGCCGGGCAATGCGTCCGCTTCGAGCAGCGGTGGGCGGCCCACCTCGGAGCCGAGCACGCCGCTATGGCCGCGAGCGGCAGCCTCGCGCTCACCGCCGCGCTCGCTGGCGTGGGCATCGGCCCAGGTGACGAGGTCATCGTCCCGGCCCACACCTACATGGCCACCGCGATCGCCGTCCTCGCCGTCGGCGCGATCCCCGTCATCGTCGAGATCGACGAATCCCTGATGATCGACCCCGCAGCCATCGACCAGGCCGTGGGCCCACGCACCCGCGCCGTCATCCCCGTCCACATGTGGGGGCTGGTCTGCGACATGGATGCCATCATCGCCGTCGCCGAGAAGCACAACCTGCTGGTCATCGAGGACGCGTGCCAGTGCGTCGGGGGAAGCTACCGGGGGCGCAAGGTCGGCACGCTGGGCCACGCCGGCGCGTTTAGCTTCAACTACTTCAAGAACCTGACGTGTGGCGAGGGTGGCGCGGCCGTCCTGCGCGACCCCATCGCCGCGCAGCGCACGCGTTGCTTCATCGACTCCTGTGGCTACTTCTGGGGCGGGAAAGAGCAGGACATCCAGCCGTTCGCCGCCGCCGGTGCTCGCGCTTCAGAGATCGAAGGCGCGATGATGAATGCCCAACTCGACCGCCTCGATGCCATCCTCGCCGACCTTCGTCGAAACAAACAAAATCTCGTGCAAGCCCTACACGCCGCGGGATACCGCACCGCCCCTGTTCACGATGAGGCCGGTGAATGCGCAAGCAAAGTCATGGTCCAGTTCGATACCCCGCAAGAGGCTGAGCGTTTTATCGAATCGTCCCGGGACAACGCAGGGGGATTTTCCGGGGGGAGCATTGCTGCGAGTACGCGGCGTCACACCTACACCGATTGGGACCCCATCCTGAACAAGCGTGGCTCTCATCACCCCGCGTTGGACCCCTTCAAGCTCAAAGAGAACGCCGACTGCCGCATGCATTACACACCCGACATGTGCCCACGATCGCTGGATATCCTGCACCGCACCGTCATGCTCAGTGTCGATCCAAACTAGGCCACGGGCAAACGCGGGCGTGTGCTGAGTTCTGGGGTACGTTGCACCAATCGCTTGATGTCAGGTATAGGTCAACTGTGCTGTCGCCACGCAATCGGTGGACGCGGTAACGCGGACCCAATGGGCGCTGAAGCCGGTGGGGAAGGTGTGCTGGGCGTACCCGGCTGGTTCCACCGTCAGGGTGGTGTAGCGGTGGAACTGGCCGTGGCCCCGGAAGTCCACTTCGATATCAAATTGCACAGCCTGTTTCCCTTGGTGCGTCAGGTGGATGCACTTGTGCTCGAAGCCGGTCATCAGGTACGGGTCGCTTGGCTGGCCGGCCTTCACGTGTGTGTCCCACCACGGCCCGCCCCAGCCGGTGGGCTTGCCGAACTGCCACAGATCGTCGGTCTTCCCGAACCACAGCCCGCTCTGAGGCTCAGCGGTGGTTGGGCTGGACCCATGCGAAGGCGATGCGTTGTCCGCCCCGAGCACGAGCATGCCGCGCCACGAGCAGAAGTCGCCCAAGACCCACAAGTGCGTGCTGATCGGTCGCACGCCCCAGACACGATTGCCATAGGCCCACGGCGACAATTCATAGAACATCCCGTGGTGATCCATGAGGAAGCGTTCGTGCTCGGTTTCGCGGATGCGGGGCCATTCGGTCTGCCACTTGTGATCGAAGCAGTGCGACGCCTTGGGCAAGCGGTAGGTGGTCCACGTCTTGTCTGCGTTGGTAAAGACCTTCATGATCGCGCTGGCCTGGTCCCAACCGGTGGCGAAAATCGTCCCGCCGAACGTGCCGCGACCGCTGATGCAGGTGAATGGCTTGCGTTCGAGGATGGTCCAGGTCTCACCATCAAACTCCGCAAGTCGGCCGCGGGCCTGTTCGCCCTTCCAATCCGCCTCGTAATACTCGTTGGAGCAGATGACAAGCCGACCAAAGCAGCAGTAGCAATCTTTGAAGTGGACGTGGCCCTCGCCGCGCGTGTCCATCATCTCCTGCAACTCGCAGACCAGCCTGCACTCGAGGGTGCGCACGTTGAGCTCGAACAGTTCGCCCTCCATGCACAGGACATAGACCAGGTTGTCCGGGTCGGTGAGGTGCCACGTGGTGCCACAGACGCGCAGCGGCTGCAACTCGGGGACGGTGCGGATGTGGTGCTGGGCATCGATGACGTGTGGGCCGATGACGATCTGGTTTGAAGGGTAGTGGACAAAGCGGTTGGTGTAGGTTCCGTCCACGCCGAGGGTCTCGGGCACGACGGCCATGCTCATGTCGGCCTCGATGCGTCGGAGGCTGACGCCGCGGCCCGACCGTTCTTTGTGGGAGTTGTAATTCAGGACGTACAACTTGCCCGCCCACGGCATGAGGCAGCCGACGCCGATCTCGCTGCGTGGCGGGCCGAGGTCTGCAACCTGCGCTAGGGACGGGACGACGCCGGAGAAGGATGCGGGGTGGGTCTGGGTCATCGGGGGGCTTCCTTTGTGGTGCTCGTGATTGTCAATGCACTTGGGGGCTGGGAGGTGGTGGGTGCGGATGCGGCACGGATGAGGGACGCGGCTTGTTGCAACCGCACCGCCAACGCTGGAACTTGAGCTTCGTTGAAGTGGCCCGCCAGACCGATCGCGGCCTGTGTCGTGTCACCAAGGGCGATGCCGATGGTTGCGCTGCCATCTTCGCGGCGGACCAGCGCGTAGCCGACCTTGCGGGCTTGTTGGGCCCCAGCGAGAACCACCCGGCACAGGTCCGGCTGCGTGTAACTGGCTTCGATGTGTGCGTCGGTCTGTTTGGCGAAGACAGCCATGCCGATGCCGGACTGATGGGCTGGGAACAGCCCGACACGCCCCACCGCCTCGCCCGGCGCGGTGTCGGGTGTGGCGTGATACAGGAACGCCACGCGGTCACCCCACAGAACACCCAGCGCAACCAGCAGGCCGGTCTGGCGCAAGGCTTCGAGGTGTGGCGCAGCGCGCTGGAGCAGGCCCGAGCCGAACATGGCCTGGGCTGCGAGCACGTGGATGGCCGGGCCGGGGCGATACTTGCGGGCTGGGTCCTGCTCCGCGAGCCCCAAGTGGGCCAGCGTCTTGAGTAGGCGGTTGACGCGTGTGGGTTCAAGCCCCAACTCCCGCGCCAGTTCGCGCCCGCCCACAGCTTCGCGCTGCGATGCAAGCCGCTGGAGGCACGCCAGGCCGTCAATCAGCGACTGGTTGGGTTGGGCGGGGAGCACTTGTTGCTAATATAGCAACATGCGACCGCGTGTCAAGTGGTTTATGGAATGAAAAGAAGCCCACGGACTCAGTCCGTGGGCTTCGGGGTTCTATGTGAGTAGTGAATGCGTTTACGCGCCGGTGTACTGGAGCAGCGCCATCGCCTTGTCGGCGATGTGCTTGGCGCTGAGGCCACAGTAGTTGAGCAGGTCGTCCTCGGTCTTGCCCGACTTGGGCAGACGGGTGACGTACATCTGGTGGACGGTGAACCCATCGCCGGTCGCGGCCGCGGCATCTGCGACGGCTGAGCCCATCGACCCGCCGTAGTTATCCTCCACCGTGAGGATCATGCCATTGTTCTCATTGGCCACATCCATCAACGCATCCGCATCGAACGGCAGGGAGTAGAGGTCCACGATCGTCGCGTCGATGCCCTGCTTGTCCAGAAGCTCGATCGCTTTGTTCGCTTCATGCACCATGTAGCCCGTGGCGACGATCAGCAGGTCGCTGCCCCGGCTGAGCACCTCGTGGCCGCCGAGCGTGAACTTGGTGTCGGCTGAATAGATGAACTCCGTGTCCGGCCGCAGGGTCCGCATGTAGCAAGGCCCGGCGTGCTCGGCCATCGCAAAGGTCAGCGCGTACGCGGCATAACCATCGGATGGCTGAAGCACATAGAACCCCGGCGCACCGTCCGGGCGATCCATCGTGCTGAAGCTGCGGAACCAGGCGACGTCGGGCAGCGCCATCTGCGACGGGCCATCGGACGCCAGCGTGATGCCCGCGTGCGAACCGATAATCTTGAAGTTCGCCCCGCTGTTGAATGCCATCTCGATCTGGTCGTAGGCGCGGGTGAAGAACTTGCCGAAGGTGGAGACGAACGGGATCTTCCCGCCGGCACTCAGCCCCGCCGCTAGCGAGACCATGTTCTGTTCAGCGATACGGCAGTCGAAGAACCGGGGCTTGAGCGCCTCGTCCCCTGCGAATGATGCCGCACCGGTTGAGCCACGCACGTCCGCGTCGAGCGAGACGACGTGGCTGTGGGCGTGACCCAGCGACTGGATCGCCAAGCCGTAGGCATTGCGCACAGCCATCTTGCCCTGCTCCAGCACCTTGGCCTGCCCGAACTTCCGCGCGGCATCGTCAAACGTCGGAGCAGCAGCCCGCGTCGCGGCGGAGGGCTTCTTCGCGGGAAGCATGGGGATTTTCAGGGTGGTATCCGCAGCAGCACCCAGCGCCCGGCCGGTCTTGTCGATCTCGTCAAGCACCAGCGTCAACTCTTCCCCCTTCACCGCCTTGCCGTGCGAATGGCTCGGGCCTTTCTGCTGCGACGGCGCGGCCCAGCCCTTGACCGTCTTGGCGATCACAGCAATCGGCGCGGCCGTGGGGTCCGCGATGTTCTGCACGTGCTCAGATAGCACCTCACGGATCTGCGTCGGGTTGTGGCCATCGATCACACGCACAGCAAACCCCGCGGCTTCCAGCTTCGCGGCGTTGGTCTGGGCGGACTGCTGCGGCGAAGCGGCACCCGACTGCGCAAACGCGTTGCAGTTGAAGATGGGCAGCACAGCCTTGAGGTTCTCATCACGGAGGTAGTCCACCGCTTCCCACACCTGACCCTCACGCGATTCCCCGTCACCAATCAGCACGAACACGCGCTTGTCAAGCCCGTCCAGCCGCGCCGCCAAGGCTATCCCAGCCGCGACCGACAAGCCCTGCCCCAGCGAACCGGTCGCCGCATCGAAGAAGGGGAAGCCTTCCACGGGGTTGGGGTGGCCATCCACCAGCGAGTCGATCTCGCGGAGGGTGAGCACATCCTCGCGTGTCAGGGCGCGGCGGCTGGCCTTCTCCTTGCCGAAGTAGATGCCGAGGTCCGCGCACGCCGCATAGACGATGGGCACGGCGTGTCCCTCGGACAGGATCAGCCGATCCGACGACGGGTGGCTCGGGTTCGTCGGCTCATGCCGCATGTGTGCGTACATCAGCACCGTGACCAGGTGCGCCAGCGAGGCCCCGGAGCTGGGGTGGCCTGCGCCAGACGCGGCGGTCATGCGATACGTGAGCTTGGTCAGGTCGATGGCTTTGGCGTGGATCGTGGAATCAAAAGACATTGCGGATTGGTCCTGGGCTGGGGTGATGAGTAACGCGAACGCGGTGCTGCCAGCGCACGCGATGCGGGTGGCACGACTATAGCGTTTATCCATCAAAAAGGTGTGAAGTGTTCGCAGAAACACACCGCGTGGCCCGCAAAATACGGGGCACGTGGGTCAGTTTCGGCAAGCAAGAACTAGTGGCTACAACTCCCGAGGGTCACAAAACTGAGCCGCGCCGTGGCCCAGCGTCAGCGCGTTCTTCCCCTGCTGCTTGGATTGCATGGCCATGCTGTCCGCCCTTGCGAGCAGCTCTTCCGGCGTCTGGCCGTCCCACGGGTAACTGGCGAGCCCGGCCGAGATGGTCAGCGTGCCCATCGCGTCATCGAGCAGCTTGGGGAACTTGTGCTCGCAGATGGCTTTCTGGAACCGTCGGGCAGCGCGGAGGACGTCGTTGGGGTGCTTGGAGCCCTGACGGCGGGGCTCGTCCGCGTCCCAGAAAATGACGGCAAACTCATCGCCACCGATACGGGCCACCACATCGTGCTCGCGAACCGCCGCGGTCATCAGGCGTGCGGACTCACGGAGGATCTCATCGCCCGCGGCGTGGCCGTAGCGGTCGTTGTAGAGCTTGAAGTCGTCGATATCGAAGACCATGAGCGTGACCTGCTGGCGTTCGCTGTGGGCCCGCTCGAGGATGCGCTTGAGGAAGCGGTTGAAGTACCGGCGATTCCAGACGCCTGTCAGTTCATCACGCAGGGCCATATCTTGCAGCCGGGCGAGCCGGTCTGCCATCGCCAGCCAGCGGGCGGCCCAAGCGGCCCACGGCCGGAGCTGCGCCGCGGTCGCGGGGGGCGGTGCGACCAGGACTCCCAGCGTTCGGCCGGAGTACGCGACGTCGATGCACGCCATGCTCTGGGGCACCGGATCGAAACGGCCCGTGAGGTGCAACTGAACCCCGGCGATACCAGACTGGGCGGCGATCATGGCCGCCAGATATTGCGGCAGTTGTCGGCCCTCAGCCAATAGGTGGTCAATCAAGTCCGCGTCGCCCAGTTGTTCCTCAGCCAGGCGCGGGGCGGGGCTTTCTCGCTCTTGCGTAGGCGACTGAGCGGCTGGGGGCTGGGGCGGCTGCCGATACGAGCGATGACCGGCGAAGCTGGGTGCTGAGTCTGGTTGCCAGGCTAGCTGTAGCGCGGCCGCGAGTTCGGGGCCGTCGTAAGGTTCGATCAGGGCTGCGTCGAAACCCGCTCCCAGCGCCTCATGCGCGGTTTCGCGCTCGGCGGCATGTGCGGTGACCACAAGCCTGGCATCGGGAGCCAACTCGCGGAGCGCTTGGCCGGTCGATTCGAGCATGCCGGTGATCGCGTCCACCGGGCCGATCACTGCGTCAGCGTGGTGATGGGCAAGGTCGCCCATCGCGGCCAGGAAACTTGGCACACGGACCACCGTCGCAGCGTCGTCGGAACCGAACACCTGTTGCACCCGGCTACACAGGCCCTCATCGCGCACAATCAGCACGCGCACCGGCGACGCACCGCGCTGGGCGGCGTCCGATCGGGTCGTGGAACCACGGTCTTGCCTGGATGTAGGGTTCTCCACTCGACTGCACTCCTCACCGCCCTTACTGAGCGGTAGCTCCTCCGTAAGCATACCCCATAAATCACCTGCGGGGCAAAGTTTCTTCGTATCCGGCGTCATCTTCTTCCGGCCAATCACCCAGCAACATCGCCAGCTCTTCCTGGGTGATCAGGGGGGACGGTGCGGAAAGCGGGCGGGGCACGTGGTGCAAAAGCGTGTGGATGCCGGGGCCGGTTGATCGGGGCGGCTGGGCCGGGGCCTGGTACCCATTCCCGTAGTCTCCCGTGCCGTTGATCACAGCCAGCCGGCCGGGGTCGTCCGCACCCCGCCGCTCATAGCCCCAGCACACCACCGTGGGATAGTACGTGCTTACAGCGTGCAACAGGTCTTCTACGTCCGGCAGCCTCGCGGGTTCGATAATGACGACCACCGCGTATGGGGATTGTGCTAACTTCGACATCGCCACAGCAGGGCCGCGTGCCAAAGCTACCGACATCCCCCGCTGAGAAAGCCCGTCTGTCAGATTTGAGGGCGCATCCCCCCCGCGGCCGCCCTCGGGCAGTACCACCAGGCATCGCATCGGTACCAGTGTCGGCGTCCTCACAGCGGATAGTGTAACGCGCCAGACAAACCGTTCTGGCATACAATCGAGCCGACGCTTTTCGTGCCTGCCGCCCCGACAGACCAACGACCCTTCATGTATGACCTATCTCGCCGCAGGTGGCCTCCAAAGCTCGGAAATCATGCACGTGCTGCTCGCATTGGCGGTGCTGCTGGGGCTGGCGCGCCTGCTGGGTGAGATCGCCCGCAAGCTCAAACAGCCAGCGGTCCTCGGCGAGATCCTCGCGGGGGTCATCCTTGGTGCGACCGTGCTGGGCAACCCCGCGTTGCTTGGGCCGGACGGAGCGAATGTCCAGTTCTATCACTGGTTGTTCCCCGAGTTCAAGACCACAGCCACAGGCGAGCCGATTTACGAACAGACCCTCCCAAGCCATCAGGAACCAACTCAAGAGCCCGTCACGCCGGTACACCCGATCAGAACACCGCCCGAGGTGGGTGAAACGGCCCAGCCAGCGAAGGTGTACTCACCAACCTACCTGGCCACGATGATGTTCATCAACCTCGCGGCGGTCTTCCTGCTGCTGGTCGCGGGGCTGGAGGTGGATCTGTCCATTGTCTGGCGGCAAGGCAAAGCCGCGCTGCTGGTGAGCTTGACGGGGGTGGTGGTCCCCTTCACGGCCGGGTTTGGGATGGCGTACCTCATCCCCACGGTCATAGGGTTCGACCCGGATTCCGATCAGTTGATGCCCTTTGCGCTCTTCATCGGCATCGCTATGTCCATCACCGCGCTCCCGGTGATCGCCAAGATCTTGATGGACATGAATATGTTCCGCTCGGACATGGGCATGATCATCATGTCCTCGGCAATGGTCAACGACCTGGTCGGCTGGATTGGCTTTGCCATCGTCCTCGCCGTGATGGGCAGCCAGACCGCAGGCGTCACCACACCCGGCGATGGCAGCGGACTGATTATGACCGTCGGTCTGACGCTTTTGTTTGTCGGCGGGATGCTCACGCTTGGGCGTTGGATGTCCAACAAAGCGCTGCCCTTCATCCAGGCCCACACGAGTTGGCCGGGCGGGGTGCTGGGATTTGTGCTGGTCGTGGCGCTGACCTGTGCCGCGGCCACGGAAGCCATCGGCATCCACGCGATCTTCGGGGCGTTCATCGCGGGCATCGCGATCGGCGATTCACGCCACCTCCGCGAGAAAACCCGCGAAAACATCGAGCAATTCATCACCTACGTCTTCGCCCCGATTTTCTTCGCGGGGATCGGGCTTCGGGTGAACTTTGTCGCACACTTTGACCTGGTGATGGTGCTGCTGGTGCTGGGTGTGGCAATCGCGGGCAAGGTGTTTGGCTGCTACATGGGGGCCAAGTGGGCGGGGCTGTCTCGCCGCCAGTCGTGGGCGGTCGGCTTCGGGATGTCGGCACGCGGGGCCATGGAAATTATTCTGGGCCAGATCGCGCTCAACCACGGCCTCATCACGGAAGAGCTCTTCGTCGCCATCGTCATCATGGCAATCGTCACCAGCCTCATGGCTGGGCCAGCGATGCAGGCCGTGCTGCGGGAGAAAAAGCACCGTCACCTCGGCGACATGCTCAGCGATAAATCCTTCGCGGGCCAACTCAAAGCCACCACGCACCGCGACGCCGTGCGTGAGTTGGCCAAGTACGCCGCGGAGCAGTTAGGGCTGGATGAACAGAAGCTGGACAGCGACATCTGGCGGCGGGAAGACCTCGCATCCACCGGCCTGCCCAACGCCCTTGCGGTGCCACACGCGCGCGTCGAAGGCCTCAAGAAACCCATCATCATCGTCGCCCAATCCAACGCGGGAATCGACTTCGATGCGAGCGACGGCAGACTCGCCGAAGTGATCTGCCTTGTGCTCACCCCAGTGGAAGACAGCGATTCGCAGTTGGACATGCTGCGTGCGATCGGCGAGGCCTTCCACGAAAACCCAAGCGCCCACCGCCAGTGCCTCGGCGCAGCCAACCTGACCGAACTCAAAGCCGCGCTGATGACCACGGTCGTCAAACGCGAGCACTGAATCCACGGATGCTACGCAGCCTCACCAACGCGCGCTTGCGGGCAAAGGTTTACCCCTTGCCAGCGATCTTGGCCCACGAATCGCGCAGCCCCACTGTGCGGTTGAACACAGGCTTATCCGGCCGGGAATCAGGGTCTGCGGTGAAGTAACCCAGCCGCTCGAACTGGATCGGCTCGCCGGGCAATGCCTCCGCCAGCGCAGGTTCAAGCTTCGCGG
>JBGTLW010000267.1:0-3824 GCA_041743835.1 Phycisphaeraceae bacterium
CCTGAGCAACCGGGTGTTCATCGACGCAGCGGAGATCGACCGGGCCTGCGTCACGAGCTGGAACAAACTCACGCCCGAACGGCTGATGTCCATCACCGCAACCACGTGGCTGACGCATGAGAATTAAATGGGATGCGTATAAGTACATATTTCCGAAATTTTTTGCCTTGGCCGGGCTGTTGCGTTAAAGAATTTTGTGCTATAATGCCGACAGTCCAGTTAGGACTTTCAATTTGCCCCCGGAAGCCGCTCGGTGTGCCTCACGGCCACCGGGCGGTTTTTTTATTGGTCCACCCCCACCACACCCCGCCTCGGGCCAGGCACGATGCGCAAAAAAAAACCAGCAGACGACACAAAGTCCTCTGCTGGCTCCCCGGAACTCCCCCCGGAACTCCCCCCGGATTTGCCCGGCGTTTACCCACGGGTTTCCCCGCAAGCACCCCCCGAAGGTCCTCGGAATATCCCGAAATTTCCCATCAGCCCGGCTGGGCTTGCTGGACATGCGCCCTCTCCCCTCCGGTGGATGCGGGCGATAGTCCCCCCAAAAGCCGCTCGATCCCACAGCCCGAAGGCCGGTGGAATCGCTACGTCGGGCCATAGCACCGGCGTAGCTACGGTTACTACACGCTGGCGGGGCACGTCCTGCGCGCCTGCTCGAATTTTTTACAGGACGCGGATTGCCCGGCCTGTTAAGCTCATCGTGAAAGCCAAAAGATGCGGCAGGACCCGTTCCCTACAACCCGATGGAGCCTGGTGGACCGGTTCGGGCAGACCGGCGGGGAGTCGCACCTCGAAGAGTTTCTTAAGCGTTACCGCCCCGCTTTGCTGGCGTTTCTCCGGTCGCACCCCGCGGGCGCGGCTGGGCGGGCGGAGGACCTGGTGCAGGGGTTTATCGCGGACAAGATATTGCAGGACCGATTGCTGCGCGAGGCGGATGCGGGCCGCGGCCGACTGCGCAGCTTTTTGATGCGTTCGCTGCGGAATTACGCGCTCAATGTCCGCCGGGCTGAGGCTGCGGAACGCCGGGCACCGAGGCTGGGGGTGGTGAGCCTTGAGGACCTAGGCCCCGGCGGGGTGGCGGGTGAATCGGCGGCTGTGGACCAGTTTGAGGTCGAATGGGCGCGCACGGTGTTGGCGGATGCGGTCCAGCGGATGCGGGAGGAGTGCCAGCGCGGGGGCCGCGAGGCGGTGTGGGTTGTGTTCGACGAGCGGGTGCTCAAGCCCCTGCTTGGCGGCGGGCCGGTGCCTTCATACGCGGAGCTGATGCAGAGGCACCAGTTCGGTTCCCCAGCCGAGGCCAGCAATCGGCTGATCACCGCGAAGCGCATGTTTAGCCGGCATCTGCGTTCGATCATCAGCGAGTATGTGACCCATCCCGCGGAGATCGACGAAGAAATAAGCGACCTTAGCCGGGCCCTCGGCGCCCGCCCCGGCGCAGGATCGGCGGACTGACGGTGTAGTAGGGTGGAACACACGCTATTGCGCAGCAGCCCACACCCATGACCCTGGACCTCCTTCATCACGCATCGCCCGACCGGTTGCTCGGCCTGCTCAGCGAAGGCGCAGCCACGTCGGAACCCACGTGGGGCGACGCGGATTACCCAGCCATCTGGCTGCACCAGCTCAACCTGCCATTGGTCACCATCGTCAGCGAGTCGGACAAGAGCTTTGACCCCGGCGAAGTCGGCTCAATCGCGGCACTGCTCCGCGAGGCCAAGCCCACTGCCGATCTGGTGCACCTCGTCACACGCTACGCCAAGGCCCAGACCCTGCGGGATGATGGCGAGCTGCCCGCGGAGGTGGCGCGGGTGCTCTATTTCCTGTGCGTGTGGGTGGGGCGATACCGCTGCGAGCAGCGCTTGTCGTCGCTGAGCGATGCCAGGCTGCTGGAGGGGTTGCGGTGGTCGGTGGCCCGGCCATGGCTCGATGCGGCGACGCGCGAGCGGGTGACGGGGATGATTCAGCAAATTGCGTAGGCCCTGGCTGCGCGAACCCCTACAATCGCGTGCTGGCACTTCCCCTAGCCGGTCCACGCGTTGTCAGCACACCCCGCAAACAACCCCGCCCCCCCCGGAACCCCCGGACCAGACCCCGGACCATTCGTTCTCCCGGACAACACCGACGCGGATGCCCCCCCGGTCAGCGAGGATGGGGACGGAGGCGATGCGTTATCTGCGCTCGCGGGCCCGGCCATGCACCCACGCATCGAGGGATATCAGGTCCACGACCTGCTCGGGCGCGGCGGCATGGGCACGGTCTGGCGGGCGACTGAACTCTCCACCGCGCGCGAGGTCGCGCTCAAGGTGCTGGGGCTGCACACGCTGGGCTCCCGCCGGGCACGCGCGAGGTTCGAGCGCGAGATCAGCCTCGCGTCCCGGCTCGAACACCCCGGCATCGCACGCATCTACACCAGCGGCATCGGCGCGGGCAGCTACTACTACGCCATGGAGCTTGTCCATGGCCAGCCGATGGACGAGCACGTCCGCGCACGCGGCCTGACCACATCACACACCCTCGCGCTGTTCATCCACTTCGTCGAGGCGATCGCGCACGCACACCTGCGCGGCGTGATCCACCGCGACCTCAAGCCCGCCAACGTCCTCGTGGATGAGCAGGGCCAGCCGCACGTCCTGGACTTCGGGCTTGCGGCCGCGGAAGACAGCGAAGCCCTCGCGCTGAGCACCGATGGCACGCCGCTGGGCACGCTGGCCTACATGCCGCCCGAGCAGGCCCGAGGCCAACACGACGCGATTGATGCGCGCAGCGATATCTACAGCATCGGCGTCATGCTGTTCCAGTGTGTCACCGGCGAGCTGCCCTACGAGCCGTGGAATAACCGCGTCGAGCTCGAGCAGCGCGTGACCCGCCACGAGTTGCGCCGCGCCCGCGCGGTGAGGCCGGGCATCCCGCGCGATCTTGAGGCGATCCTGGATGCGTGTCTCGCGGAGCGTCCCGACCAGCGTTACGTCTCCGCGCAGCTCCTTGCGCAGGACCTGCGGGCGTTTTTGCGTGGCGAGCCGGTGACAGCGGTGCCGCTGACGCTGACGTATCTTGTGAGCCGTCGGCTGCGTCGGCACTGGCACTGGGTGGCGCTATCGCTTGTGGTCTGCGGGCTGCTGCTTGGCGGGGCGATGGTGTCGTATGTGCAGGTGCAGCACCAGCGTGACATCGCGGTGCGCAACGAGCGGGCTGCGCACGAAGCGCGTGTCCGGGCCGAGCGCCTGCTGTATTTCAATCAGATCGCCGGGGCGCAGGCCTTGATCCGCTCGGGGCAGTTGCCCGAGGCGGTCGTGGCGCTGGACCAGTGCGACCCCGTGTACCGTCATGCCGAGTGGGCCTACCTGCGCGATCTGGCGGACGGCAGCGTGTGGACGCGCAGCGGGCTTGAAACGCTGCTCGCCTGTCACCCGGCCGCGGATGGCGGGCTGCACACGGTCAGCAGCCCGCAAAGCCTGCTGCGCACCTTCGCACTGCGGGATGATGCACAGCCGCGCGAGCAGGTGCTGCCGATGCAGAGCATCGCGCAGGCGGTCTTTTCCAACGATGGCCGGCTGCTGGCGCTGCGCAACACGGAGCGGTGGCTGGTGTGGGACATCGCGCGGGCCGAGGTTGTGGTGAGCGGATCGCTGGACAACGGCTCGATACCGCTGGCCTTTGACCGGTCCGGCGGGTTTCTGATGCTCGGTAGCCGGGCGTACAAGCCCGCGCCGACACGGCTGATCCGCCTCGCGGATGCGTCGGCGTTGCCGCAACTGCCCGAGGCGGCGGGCGAGCGCGTGCCCGGCTCAGCGGGGCGGTGGGACTACATCCTCGAACCGATGCAC
>JBGTLW010000268.1:0-1892 GCA_041743835.1 Phycisphaeraceae bacterium
GGCGGCAAGGGGCGCACCCACATCGGCCGGGCCGCGGCCTGACCCCGCCACGCGCTGCGCCACAACCCCCTTGCGCATCGCCCCGCCGGCGCGTTACGATCTGCCGCCATGCAGGTCCTCCGTACCATTGAAGAGCTCAACCGTTGGCGAAGCGGCGTGACCGGGCGGGTTGCCCTGATCCCGACCATGGGCGCGCTGCACGCCGGGCACATGGCCCACGTCCCCCCCGCGCGGTCCGCGGCGTCGCACGTGGTGGTGAGCATTTTCGTGAACCCCACGCAGTTCGGTCCACACGAAGACCTGTCGCGTTACCCGCGCCCCGTGGCAGACGACCTGGCCATGTGCGAGCGGGATGGGGTCGATGCGGTGTTCCTGCCCAGTGCCGACGAGGTGTATCCGCCGGGCATCCCCGCGTGCTCGGTCGATGTGCCGACGCTGACGGGCGGGTTCGAGGGCGAGCATCGGCCGGGGCACTTCGCGGGTGTCTGCCGCGTGGTGATGAAGCTGCTCAACCTGGTTCGGCCGGCGGTGGTGACGTTTGGCCAGAAGGACTACCAGCAGCTCGTCGCGTGCAGCGCGATGGTCGCGGACCTGAACCTGCCGGTGGAGGTGGTGACCGTGCCGACCGTGCGCGAGGCGGACGGCTTGGCGCTCAGCAGCCGGAACGTGTATCTGGAGGGCGACCAACGCCGGCACGCGCTGGGGTTGATCAAGGCCCTGCGTGTGGCGGAGGCGCTGATTGTGAAGGAAGGCGAGACCGACCCGGCCGCGGTCGAGTCGGCCATGCGGCAGATCATCACCGCGCACCACATGCCCATCGACTATGCCGCGATCCGCCATCCACGCACGCTCACCGCGCCCGACTGCATCGAGGGCCAGGTCGTCGCGCTGGTCGCGGGCCGGCTGGGGTCCACACGCCTGCTGGATAATCTGCTGATTCAGGCGTGACCGGGAGAAGCGAGCTTCACATGCCATCAATAGCCCGCGGGCAACGTCCGCGCGGCCTCGCGCGAACCATCAACCAGCCGAACCAGCCGCGCCCGCATTGCGGGCGGGCTATTGCACAAAACATCATTCACGAAAATCAGTCTGAAGCCGCGTCGTCCTTGGTTTCATCTTTGGCTTTGGCCTTGTCTTCGCGCGTGGGCTTGGGCTGCTTCTTCTGCGCTGCGGGGGCCTTTGCTTTGTCGCTTGCCGATGGCTTGTCTGCGGCGTCGGTGGTGGAATCGGATGCGGAATCAGCGGCGGCGTCGGTGGGCGAGTCGGTGTCGTAGTTTTTCGCGTTGAGTCGGCGGATCTGGTAACGCTGACCGGGGGTGTTGGGTGAATCGGTGGTCGGCAGCGGGGCGTAGGCGTGGTGCGTGGTCTGGCGCACGGATGGCCGGCTGTAATCGATCCGGCCATCCACGCGGGTGTCGTGCCAGTAGGGGTCGTACGCGGCCGGGTCGATCGGCGCGGGGTCGTCGGGCGTGAGGTTAAACACCGTGTTCGCGGGAGCCAGTTCGAGGAACGCGCCATCCACACCCGGCGCGCGGTTGAGGGCGGCGCTGCCCTGGCTGTCGATCACCATGTAGTCCGGCCGACTCATCATGGCTCGGACCCCCGGCGCGCGGTATTCGTACGCGCGGTTGTCCATCATCCCGGCCGTCCGATCCAGCGTCGGCACGCCCAGCGACGACCAGCTCGCGGCGTGCGCCCGCTCGACAATCATGGAGCGCGAGGGGAACTGGGCGTTGCCCGGATCGATCACCCGCAGGCTCGCGGCCCGGGGGTCCATGTCCTCCACCGTCTGATCCACCAACCGGCCGCCCTGGCCCCACGCCAAAGGCGCAGCCCAGACACCGATCAGGATGGCCCACGCGGCAAGTCGCATCGCACCCATTATATCGGCA
>JBGTLW010000269.1:0-2813 GCA_041743835.1 Phycisphaeraceae bacterium
CAGGCCGCCCTCGACGCCCTGTGCCACCGCCTGTGGCCGCAAGCCGATGACCCAACGCGGAAGCCCGCCGCGCCGATCGAGGGCGCGTCTGTCGATGACGAGAAGCTGATCAAGCTGATGTTCGCGTCCAAGTCCGGCGGCGCGATCCGCTCGCTAT
Organism: Phycisphaeraceae bacterium; assembly: GCA_041743835.1. Lineage (GTDB taxonomy): Bacteria > Planctomycetota > Phycisphaerae > Phycisphaerales > Phycisphaeraceae > JBGTLW01. The sequence goes on from JBGTLW010000269.1 coordinate 158, forward strand.
GGGGCGGCGACCTGACCGCGCACGGCGATGATCACAGTGCCGCCGACCTGGCGCTGTGCAACCACCTCGCGTTCTGGTGCGGCCGGGACCGGCAGCAGATGGACCGGCTGTTCCGCCAGTCCGGGCTCTACCGCGACAAGTGGGACCGGGAGGACTACCGCGACTGGACGCTGGACAAAGCCATCGAGGACTGCACGGAGGTTTTCGGGAGCAGAACGCATACGAACCATGCCCCCCCGCCTCACGCCCCGGATGATCGTCACGGTGAAGGCGCAGGCGATGAAGGTTCGCCACCCATCTTCCTCGGCGTCGAGGAGTGGCGGGCGATCGAGGGCACGGTCAAGGCGCTCCAGCGCGACCCGACCCTCTACCAGCGGGGCAACGTGCTGGTGCGTGCTCTGCGTGATCAACAGCAGAACACACAGGACGGAATGAAGCGCCCCGAAGGATCGACGGTCATCGCGCAGGTGCCGGTGGCGAACCTGCGGGAACGCATTACGCGGTACGCATCGTTCACCTCCCTCACCCGTCAGGGCGAGATGGTGCCGGCCCGCCCCACTCCCTGGCTCGTGGCCGGGGTCGACGCCCGGGGCGAGTGGCCCGGCATCCGGCACCTGATAGGCGTCTCAGACGCACCGGTGCTGCGCGCCGACGGCACCGTGTGGCAGACCCCCGGATACGACGCGAAGACCGGCGTGCTCTTCGTCCCCGCCCCCGGCATCTCGTTCCCGTCGATCCACCCGGAGGTGAACGAAGATGACGCTTCGGCGGCGCTCGACGACCTGCTGGAGGTGGTGGAAGACTTCCGCTTCGAGTCGCCGGAGCATCGCTCCGCGTGGCTGGCGGCGCTGCTCACCCCCCTGGCCCGCTTCGCGTTCTACGGGCCGACGCCGCTGTTCCTGATCGACGCCAACATCCGCGGGGCCGGCAAGGGTTTGCTGGTCCAGGTGATCGGCCTGATCGTGCTGGGGCGCGAGATGCCGGTGTCCAGTTACGCGCACGACTCCGAGGAGATGCGCAAGAAGATCACCGCCCTCGCCATCGCCGGCGACCGCATGGTGCTGCTCGACAACCTCGAAGGCAGCTTCGGCAACGACGCCCTCGACCGGGCGCTCACCTCCACTCGCTGGAAGGACCGCATCCTCGGCAAGTCCGAGCAGGTGGACCTGCCGCTGATCCCGGTCTGGTACGGCACGGGCAACAACGTGCAGGTGGCGGCCGACACCACTCGGCGCATCATCCATATCCGGCTCGACGTGCTCGAGGAGAGGCCCGAAGACCGCACGGATTTCCACCACCCCGACCTGGTGGGCTGGATCAAGCAGCACCGCGGACGGTTGTTAACCGCATCGCTCACCATCCTCTCCGCGTACATCCGCTCGGGCATGCCCAAGCAGGAACTCACCCCCTTCGGCAGCTTCGAGGGCTGGTCGCGGTTGGTGCGCGAGGCGGTCGTGTGGCTCGGGATGCCCGACCCCTGCCTGACGCGGGTGCGGCTGGCTGAGTCGGCGGACACGACGGCCGATGCGCTGAGCCAACTGCTCGACGCGTTCGACGCGGTGGACACCTACGGCGGCGGGTTCGTAATCTCGGAACTGCTCGCCCGCCTCTACCCGGCCGACGCGACGTACCAGCCGCGCGACGACGCTTCGATCGCGATGCGGGCTGCACTGGAGAACGCGATTGGATGCCCACCTGGCAAGACTCCCTCCAACCGGCAAATCGGCAACAAACTCAAGACCTATCGGCGCAGGGTCGTCAGCGGGCGATTCCTGGATACCGATGGCGTCAAGACCAAGAACGGGGTGCGGTGGCGCGTCCACACGACGGTGAATGGCTCGGATGCCCAGATGCCGGGTGACTCTGGTGACTCTGATGACTCAATTTTGGCCCCCTTCGCGCGAGCGCAACAATGAATTTAAGTAGAGCCTGGCGGAAATACAGTCACCAGACTCACCAGAGTCACCCGCAACGGTTGGCTGATGTGGGCCCTCGTTGGCCCACGTTCGCCCCCGGAACTCTGGCGGACCACTACCCCATCCTTCCGTGGACGCGACACGTGCCAACGTGTGGCCACTTACGCAATGGTGCCAGAGTGGCACCCCGGGGATGTCCGCATGGTTCCTCCGGGGCGATGTCGATCAGGTCATCCCGCGGGGAACAGCCGCCCTACAGGTTTCAATTGGTTGCAGGTGAAAAACAAACTCCCATTCCCCGAAATCCCGCCTATCTGCCTCCAATCGGCATATTCAGCCCAACGTGGGCCAGATCGCAATGAGATGAAACCCCGCCCGGAATGACCCGGCGGCATAAGGACACCAACTATGAAAATCGTCAAGACCAAGCTCACCGACATCCGCCCGTATGAGAGTAACCCGCGCGTGAACGATAACGCCGTGGAAGCGGTGGCGCGATCGCTCAAAGAATTCGGCTGGCGTCAGCCGCTCGTGGTCGACGCCGATGGCGTGATCATCTGCGGCCACACCAGATTCAAGGCGGCTCTGCACCTCGGCCTCACCGACGCGCCAGTCCACATCGCCACCGACTTGACGCCCGAGCAAGTCAAAGGATTTAGGGTTGCAGACAACGCCACGGGCGAGATCGCTACATGGGACTACGACCTCTTGCCGCTGGAGCTGGCCGAGTTGCAGGCGAT
>JBGTLW010000270.1:0-3816 GCA_041743835.1 Phycisphaeraceae bacterium
GCCGCGGGTGCAGGCCGGTGAGCAGCGAGGCCATCGCCGGCCCCTTCGCGGGGCTGGCCGCCACCGCGACCAGGCGCAAACCGCGCAGCGCCATCTGGTCCAGGCGCTGCGTCACCACCGGCCAGACGCGGGCGTCTGATAATGCATCGCTGCGGAAGCCCTGAGCGGCCATGATGACAAGGTTGCGGCGCACGATGGCCATGCCACTTGCATCGGCGGTTTACGAACGTGAGTTGCCCCCGGCGGAAAACCGCGCTGACCGGACTTACATCGCTGGTTTCGCCGCCGTCTGCGCACGCTTGGCGCGGGCCGTGGTCTTCTCATCAAGCCATGGGTAGGACCGGGGCTGATCGCGCGTGGTGGTGGGCACCGCCAGATTGAGGATCAGCGCCCGGCGGGGGATGTCGCTGCGGTTCCCCGGCGCGTAATGCAGCATGTATCCGCCGTGGAACGTCGCCCCGCCCGGCGGCAGGGGACAGGCGACCGCCCGCGTGACGTGGTGCATCTGCTCGGGGTGCAGTTCGAGGCCGTGGACGCGTGGGTCGTTGTTGATGCTGCGGTGCGCGACCACATCCATGCGATGGCTGCCGGGCACAAAGTGCATGCAGCCGTTCTCAAGCGTCGCCTCCTGAAGCGGGACCCATACGCTGATGCTGGCGTAGAGTTTGTCGGGTGGCCAGTAGGCCGCGTCCTGGTGCCACGGCGTGGGCACGTCGCTGTGCGGCGGCTTGAAGATCGCGTGTGCAAAGCCGCAGGTGCAGCCATCACCCAGGAGCTGTTTGCCGATCGCGCTGGCGTTGCGATACAACTGCGAGTCGAGCATCTCGGGGGCGTACTTCGCGGGCTGCAGGATCTGCGGCAGCTTCGCCTCCTTGCCTTCTTCATCGGTGCCCGCGAGGTCAAACTGGTTGCCCTCATCCCGCCCGGCACGCTCGGCGAAGATGCGGTCGTAGCTCACGCGCAGCGCCGCGACATCGTCGGGCGTGGTGATGCGGTCGATCGCCAGAAAACCCTCTTCGTGGAAGCGGGCGATCTGCATCTCGGACAGGCGGATGGTGTCATCGGGCATGGGTGGTTTCCTGTCAAAGCGTGTTTGGGTCGTGGAAGCAGTCGCGTTGCAATGGCGGCGATTACGGAACGCAAGCCACTTTACGCGTCTGGGCGGGCGCTGTCGTCCGCTCGGCTACGCCGTAGAATATTGAACATGCCGAATCGCCGTGAAGCCTACGAGGGTGCGTCCTGTCTGGTGCCGGGCTGTTCGCTGCTGGGCTGGTTGTCGTTAAGCGAGGCGCGGGGCGCGGGTCTGGGGCCGCACCACCACGCCGAGTCGTGGGAGCTGTGCCTGATCGCTCGGGGCGAGGTGGAGTGGTGGGTGGAGGATGAGGTGTGGGATGTCGGGGCTCATCGCGTGTATCTCACCCGTCCGTTTGAACGGCACGGCGGGATCGACGCGGTGCTCCAGCCCTGCGAGCTGTTCTGGGCGGTGTTCCGCTTCGATGGCCGGGCAAGGCTGGCTGGGCTGGAGCGCGCGGATATTGAGATGCTGGCTTCCCGCTTTGCCGCCATGCGCGAGCGCTCGTTCCCCGCCGATGCCGCGCTGATCGACGCGTTTGCCCGCTTGCGCGATGCGCACCGGCAGCCGCCGGATGGCGTGCCCAGGCTCGAGGCCCGGCTTGCATTCACGCAGGTCCTGATCCGGGCCTTGCGATGCCACGACAACGCGGCCGCGCACCCGCGCGCGATCTCCCCAGCGATCCGCCGGGCGATTCGGTGGATGGAAGCGCATCTCGGAGAAGACTTTGCGCTCGACGACGCGGCCAAAGTCGCCGGCTTGTCGGTAACGCGCTTCCATGAGCGCTTCGTGGCGGAGGTGGCGATGCCCCCCGGCGAGTGGCGCACACGCCAGCGCATCCGTGCGGCGAAGAAGCTCCTGCGCTACAGCCCGCAAACCGTCACACAGATCGCGATGCGCTGCGGCTTCACGACCAGTCAATACTTTGCCACGGTCTTCCGCAAGATCACCGGCTGTTCGCCGCGTGCGTATCGGGCCGCGGCGGGCGCTACCTTGGGGGTCACGGCAAACCCAAGCGTCGATTGACATTCGCCTCGCACCGGCTATTTTCGAGCCTCACGCCTCTGCCTTTTATACCCCATCACCGAAAGCACACATGCCCGACCGCAAGCCCAACGTCATTGTCTTCTTCACCGATCAGCAACGCCACGATGCGAGCGGGCTCCACGGCAACCCGCTTGGGCTGATGCCCCACTTCGACCGCCTGGCGCGCGAGGGCACCCACGTCGCGCACTCGTTCACATGTCAGCCCGTCTGCGGCCCGGCCCGCGCCTGCCTACAAACCGGCACCTACGCCACGACCAACGGCTCATGGCGCAACGGCATCGGCCTGACCCCCGGAAAATTGCCCACACTGGCTGAGTGTTTCAACCAAGCCGGCTACCGCACCGGGTACATCGGCAAGTGGCACCTCGCCGGCGCGCGTGGCCGACCCGATGGACCCGAAGGCGAACGTGGCCCTGTGCTCGAATCCCACCGCGGCGGATACCAGGACTGGCTGGCCGCCGAAGCGCTCGAGTTCTCCGTCCACGAGTACAAGACCATCCTGTACGACAACGACAACCAGCCCCACCGCCTGCCCGGCTACCGCTCCGACGCGCTGACCGATGCCACCATCCGCTACATCGACAGCCATCAGGACCAGCCTTTCTTCCTGATGACTTCCTACATCGAGCCGCACCACCAGAACCACGTGGACGACTACCCGCCGCCCGTCGGCTACCGCGAGATGTACACCGGCAAGTGGACCCCGCCCGACTTAGCGGCGCTGCCCGCTTACAACAAGGGCGACCACCGCACCGGCGGGACCACGCAAGCGCACCTCGGCGGGTACTGGGGCATGATCAAACGACTCGACGAGAACCTCGGCCGCATCGTCGATGCACTTATCAGCCTCGACATGCTCGACAACACCATCATCCTCTTCACCTCCGACCACGCCTGCCACTTCAAGACACGCAACAGCGAGTACAAGCGTTCGTGCCACGACAGCTCCATCCGCGTCCCCACCATGTTCCACGGCCCCGGGTTCATGGGCGGCGGTCAACTCCCGCAACTGGTCAACCTCGTGGACCTTCCCGCGACGCTGCTGGATGCCTGCGACATCGAAGCCCCCGCGTCGTTTCAGGGCCGGTCCATCCTTCCGCTGCTGCGGCGTGACACAGAGGCATTGGAGCAATGGCCAAGCGAGGTCTTCGTGCAGATCAGCGAGTCCCACACCGGCCGGGCCGTGCGCACGCACCGCTGGAAGTACGAGGTTGTCGCTGAGGACGACGACGGGGCCGGCGGCGCGACCACCTACCGCGAAGACCTGCTCTACGACCTGAAGTACGACCCGCACGAGTTGACCAACCTGATCGACCGTGACAGCCACACCCCTGTCCGCCGGGCGATGCGTGAGCGGCTGCTGCGTCGGATGGCTGAGATCGGCGAGGCGGAGCCGACGATTGTTGAAGCACAGACGCATCCTGCGGGTCAGCGCTATGTGACCGAAGATGAGGTTTGCGCGTGAGAGATTCTGATCCCGCGTCCCATCAGGTTCCCGACCCCGATCTGCCGTGCGCGCTACCCTCAGCGCTGGTGTCGCCGGACGGTCGGCCCGTGACCAACGCAGCAGACTGGTTGGGGCATGCGCGGCCACGGGTGCTCGCATCGCTTAAAGCCCATATGTACGGGCGGGGGCCCGCGGCCCCGTGGCGCATCGCGCAGGTTGACACAGCCGAACGCGACGCTCGCGCGCTCGA
>JBGTLW010000271.1:0-19349 GCA_041743835.1 Phycisphaeraceae bacterium
GATGGAAATGTGAACGGTGGGTGGGTAGTCTGGCTCATGGTGGCGTACTCCTCGGTGTTCGGGGACGGGCGTGGTAGATCACACCCAAAGTACGCCGCCTTTTTCAATTCGTCATCCACAACATTCAGTCATACCTCCCGGTTGAAGGCTGATGGGTACTGGCCCAGAGAACTGCCGTTGTCGGAGCTAGTCGGGCAAGCGGACGGCTCGCATGTAGCCAAACTCATCCCGCAGAGAGTTCTTCAGGTTTCGGTGCAAACGGTCGATGGCGAGGTGATCGCCGGAAGCGAAGTCGGCGCGTTGTTAGAGCCTGGATCGCGTGTCATGACGGCTAGGGTTGATGACGACGGTGTCGCGCTATTTACAAAACCACAAGAGGGGGGTATCGCTCGGGTCCTATTCACCGCGTGGCACGAGGACTTCGCCGCAACATCACAATCGGTTGAGGGGTTTCCCGAGGCTGTGATCATCACGCTACAGAAAGGCGTTGATGTTAAGCTGAATTTTCAGCTCAAGGTCAATGGCGGTGCGGCTATTCCGGACGATCTCAAGCGGGCGGTTGGGGGTGCGCAACTGACGGACGCCGATATTTATATCTTTAGCAAAGACGATTTGAGGCTGCCAGCTGTGCGAATCTTCGCCCCCTCGCGGCCGATCACGTCAGAGAAAGTTAAGGTGAAGCCGGGGGAGTATGCGGTGTTCCTGTGGGGACGCCAAATAGTTGAGCCGATTCACCTTTATCGAATCGGGGAGATCCGCGTCAAGGCCGATACGGCGGAAACGGACATTGTGATTGACGACGAGGACTTCTCCAGGGTTTACGTGATGAAGGATGGCGTGTGGGTGCCACGCGATTGAGTTTGCGGTGCCCTTAATGTGATGGCAGTGAGGACCGACGAGGTTTCGTGCCTTTGCGGGTCACAGCGTGAGCTTCGTGCAGGTGTCGGTTGCAAAACTTAATCGCGTGTAGAAGGCGTGGCTGAAAGTGAAAAGGTGGACGTGGCTTCCTTTGGGTGCCACCTCGCGCAGTTGGGAGAGCAGGGATTCCATCATGGCCGTGCCGATGCGCTGACTTTGATAGCCGGGGCGGACGGCGACATCCCAAATGCTGTACCAGGCGTAAGCGTCTTCCATCGCCCGCGCCATACCGACCGCTTGATTGGAGCGTGTGTCAATCGCGACGACACCGCAAAGTGAGTTCGTCAGCGCCCGGCACGTCTCGGCGGCCTTGGTCCAGTGGACCGAACGCGCGATGCCGCTGTACTCAGCCAAGGTCGGCAAGCGTGGCTCGATGCGGATGAAGTCAGGCATCGTCTGCAGCGCGGTCGCTGGCCTTTCGTAGGTTGAAGGCCCACCGAAGCGGAGGTGATAGCCGTTCGGATCGCGCACGGTGTATTCGCGTAGGCCCCACGGCTTGTTCGCGATCGGGTCAATGATCGGAGCGCCGCCGGCTTGGTGTTTCTCGTGCAGCGCGTTGATGTCGTCGGTCCAGTAGTGGTGCTGGTGCCCTTCGATCCTGGCAGCGATCTCCGGCATCTGGTTGAACATCACGTGAATGTCGCCGCAGCCGATCCCGCCGAAGCACACAGGCTCGCCCCAGAACCAAGGGCTCTCAAAGCCCAGCACGTCCCGGTAAAACGCGATCGATTCCTGGACGTCGCGGACAGCAAAGATCGGTTTGGATTGCTTGAGCATCGGGTCCCTTTGGCGGTTTGTTCAGAAGCGAAAAGCGGGTCGCGCTTGATCGTACTCGACACCCGGGTTGCATTTGGTTTTGCTTGGCATTCGCTGCTCTGAAGATACCGCTTGCACCGAATCACTCCAAAGCCCGGAGCATGGCGACGGCTTTATCGAGTGTTTCGCGGTACTCGTCGCTGGGGGTTGAGTCGGCGATGATGCCGCCGCCGACGGAGAAGTCGGCTTGTCCCTGGCCGGTGTGGTTCTGATCCAGCAGCAGTGTGCGGATGGCGAGGTTGAACTGGGCGGTGGGGCGGGTGGCGCCGCCGTGGACGAACCCGATCGCGCCGCAGTAGGGGCCGCGGCGGACCGGTTCGAGTTCATCGATGATCTGCATGGCCCTGACCTTTGGGGCGCCGGTGATCGACCCGCCGGGCAGGGTCGCGCGGAGCAGGTCGATGAGCGTGCGTGTGCGGTGCAGTTGGCCGGTGATGGTCGCCACGCCGTGATGGACGGTGGGGTGTGACTCGATCTCACGGGCGTGCTCCACACGAACACTGCCACAGTCACACACCCGGCCAAGATCGTTGCGAAGCAGGTCCACGATCATGGTTAACTCAGCGGTGTCTTTCGCCGAGGCTCGCAGCACTTCGGGTGAGACGGAAGCGGGCCGGGTTCCTTTGATCGGCCGAGTGACAACCCGCCCATCGCGCGACACAATCAAAAACAACTCGGGAGACGCCGAGCAGATCGTCCGACGCGGAGCGGTCGGGCACGCGTCCGATGGCATGAGTTCCAGATACGCGGCATACCACGCGGGTGAGGCCCGGATCAGTTTGTCGAACAGCTTGCGGGGGCTGCCATTGATCGCGGCGGTGAACCGCTGCGCCAAGTTGACCTGGAAGATATCCCCGGTCGCGATGTATTCGATGGCACGGGCGATGGATTGCTCGTACTCATCACGCGGCTGGAATGCGACGGCCCTGCCTTGAGTCTGACAAGTCAACGCTTGCGGGTGATCGGTGAACACGGGCGGGTGCTCGATGTATCGCCCGTGCGCTGTCCACCGGTTGTCGGTGTTGTCGTGGATCAGGAAGCCCGGACACCGCTGGAACTGCACGATCGGCCAGTCCCGGTCTTGGGCAGCCACAGTGGGCAACGCTTCAACCCACCGCGCAATGTCGTAGCTGAAGTACCCAACCCACATCGCGTCGGCATCGCTATCGAGTACGGCGTGCAGGTCGCGGAAGGGCCGGTGCGTCCACGTGATCGGGGGGGAATCGCTGCCGATCCATCGTGAATGATTGCCGTCGAAGTGGTAGGCTCCGGTTGGCTCGGCGAGCAGGGTGTATCGGGACCAGCGCGGGTGTGGTCGGGCGGAGTGGAGCATCACGACCGGGTGATCGCTGGGCCAATGGGCCAGCGCCTGGCGTGGGTCGAGGTTGAGCGCGAGAGGTTGGCCGCCTGTGATCATCCGGACATCCTGCACACGCTGGTTGGCGGGTTCAACTCACGATTCGTCGGCGACAGGCTCGCTCGTAAATGCGCTGCCGGTCAAGTGGACGAAGACATCTTCGAGCGTCGGGCGGCCGACCGCCAGCGAACGGAATCGGCCGGGGAACGCGCTGGCGACCTCGGCGACGGCCCGCGCGCCCTCGGGGTGTTCGAACTGTAACCGCCCATCCAAAACCCGCACCCCCGCCCCCCCGGAACTTGCCCCGGCGACTTTGACGGGATTTAGCGGACCCTGACCGATTGAGAAACGCTGCGTCAGGTGATCGGCCAGCGTGTTCAACTGGAGTGGTGCCAAGCCCGGGCGATCAACTTCCGGTTCGAGCGTGACGACATCGCCCCCGATGGTTGAACGCAATGCGGCGGGCGTATCGCAAGCGATGAGTTGCCCTTGGCAGAGCATCGCGAGGCGGTCGCAGCGCTCGGCCTCGTTCATGAGGTGGGTGGTGAGCGCGATCGTGAGGCCGGCCTCATCGCGCAGGCTGTGCAGCACATCCCAGAGGCTCCGCAACGCGGCGGGGTCCAGGCCGGTGGAAGGCTCATCCATCAAAAGCACTTTGGGGCGATGGACCAGCGCCTTGGCGATCTCGACGCGCCTGCGCATCCCGCCGGAGAAGTGCTCGACGCGCTGGGCGGCGCGGGCCGCGAGACCGAATCGATCAAGCCACAGCGCAGCGTGTTGCCTGGCGTCATGCTTGCCGATGCCGTAAAGCCCGGCATGACAGACGATGTTCTCGGTGGCGGTGAGTTTGTCGTCGAGGCTGGGCGACTGGAACACCACGCCGATCGCCCGTCGAACGGCCGCTGGGTCTTGCAGGACATCGTGACCGTCCACAACTGCCTTGCCCGCAGAGGGTCGCAGGCGCGTGGTGAGGATGCGCAGGAGGGTTGTCTTGCCCCCGCCGTTTGGGCCGAGGATGCCGAAGATTTCCCCCGGCACCACATCCAGCGAGACGCGATCCAGCGCGGGCCTCTGCCCGGCTGGGGCGCTTGGGTAGGTGTGGCCCAGTTCGTGGGTGTGGATGGCTGCGCTGTGCATCAGGCCAGGTCCGCCACCATGGCCGCAAACACCGCGGGCAGATAGATGAGTGATCCGAAGAAGAGCAGTCGCGCTGATGCCCGCGTGGGTTGGAACGTCAGGCGGATACCCAAGCCGAGGAACCCCATGCCCAGGATCAGCGCGATGAACATGTAGATCGGGCCGGTGACGCCCAGGTAAGCGGGCGCGACTCCCAGCGGCAACAGCAGGAGACAGCCGATGAGCACTTGCCGGAAGGTCCGCCGGCCGTCGGGGTCGATGACCGGGAGCATAGGCATCCCGCCGCGGGCGTAGTCTTCGCGGTAAAGCCAGGCGATAGCGAGGAAGTGGGGGACCTGCCACACAAACATGATGGCAAAGGCGATCCAAGCCGCGGCATCGAGCGTGCCGGTCACCGCGGCATAGCCGATGAGTGGTGGCGCAGCGCCCGGTGCAGCCCCGACCAGGAGCGCCAGGCTGCTGGTGCGTTTCATCGGCGTGTAAATCAGCACATAGCTGAAGATGGTCGCGGCAGAGAGCGCGGCCGCGAGCCAATGGGTCGTGACCCAGAGCATCGCCACGCCGACCACCGAAAGCCCCATGCCCAGCCATGTCGCCGCCGCCACGCTCACACGGCCCGCGGGGATGGGCCTCGCGCGTGTGCGGTGCATCATGGCATCGGTGTCGTGCTCATACGCCTGATTGAGGACCGCGGCCCCCATGCACGAAAGCGATGTGCCCGCCATTGCCCCAAGCAGGCGGAACCAATCCCACCCGGTGCCCAGTGCCGCGACGCCCAATGCGTAGCCGACCCACGCGGTGATGGCGACCATCAGCGTGATGCGCACCTTGGTGAGCACCATCAGGTCGCTGCGCAGGGATGGCGTGGTCAGCCCCGATCCCGATGGCACATTCCCCGCGATGTGGGCGGGTGTCTCGGCGACGTGCGTGGTGGGGGAGAGTTGCGTCATGCGGGGATTCCCCCCAGCGTAGCGGGACTGTCGTGTGGAGTGTTGGAGAGCACCTGCGGATTGGCGGGTTGCGCCTGGTCGGGTTGCCTGGCCGCGATCCCAGTGCGGATGATAAGCCAAGTCGCGGTGGCGATCAGCAGAGCGCCGACCATCTGGTGTGTCGTCGCCACCACCGCGGACTCGCGGGACAGCACCACTGTGATCCCCAGCACCACCTGCACGACCAGGAGCGAGACCATCGTGGCTGCGGGCGCGGTGATGAGGTCGGGCCAGTTCATCGCTCTGATGACGCGGATGAGGACGTAAACCACCGTCGCGCAGAGAGCCCACGCGAACAGCCGGTGCGCGAGGTGCAGGTACACCTGCCAGATCGCCACGTCGCCGGTGACGCCGATGCTGACGAGGGCATTGTCAAGCGCTGCCTGGGTGAGTGGGGGGATCAGCCCGCCGTAGTGTGCGGGGAAATCGGGGATCGCCAGTGCCGAGTGCGTGTGCCGGACCAGCGCTCCGAGCGTGAGTTGGATCAGAAACGCGACCCACAACCAGAAGCACAGCCGCGTCATACGCCTGCCCAGCGCAGTGGGCTGGTGTCCCGCGGCCTCGGTCGCCCGCCAGAGTTTGCTGACTGAGGCCGCAGCCAGAATGGTCAGGCAGAAAAAAATCTGCCCGGTGATGCCATGGAGGATGCGAAACGTGGTGGACAGCGGGTTGTCCGTCCCCGTCGCGGAGACCCCCGCCCCGTGGGATTCGACCTCGGCCAGGTTCACGCGGAGAGCGCCCATGAGGCCCTGAGCGATCACCAGCACCACCAGTGTGCACGCCAGCTTACGACGCCATCCCTGCCACCCGGCTGTGAACCACAGCCCCCCGGCTACCAGCAGCGTGAGCATGCCTACGACATACCCCTTGAGCCGATGGCTGTGCTCCCAGCGTGTGCCCACGTCGTGCCACCAGTCGTCCAGCGGTGCGAGTGGCGTGAAGACATCAAAGGTCATCCACCCATCGGGTACCGCCAGACCCGCGTCGAGGCTGGTGACCTGACCGCCGATGCCAATCAGGGCAAAGGTCCCCAGCACAAGCACGCAGGCAGCCAGAAAAAGCCACCAGCTAAATGGCTGGCTGCGGGCAGATTCAGGATCGCTTGGCGGGGTCAGGCTCATCGGTGGGGCGTGGGGCTGATGTCGTGCGCAGCCCGTTCGGGCCGCATTATAGCGCGTCGGTTGCACTCCCGCCCGCCCGATTTGCCCGCATCAGATAAGCCGATACAATCATGCCATGGATTCCAAGGCCCCTGTCATCGCTCAGATTATTACCACCGAGTCAGACGCGCGGTAGGGCGGCGATCCTTCACACGAATCGATCCGACATGCCCTGCCCGCCGGCGGGGCTTGTTTTTCATGGCCTCAGCGCGGCAGTTCACACCAGACACCCCGAGCCATTGCCCACAATCAACACCGGAACACGACCATGCCCGACAACCCCGGACGCTTCGTCGAGATCTACGACACCACCCTGCGCGACGGCACGCAGGGGGCCGACGTCAACCTCACCCTTGTGGACAAGCTGCGCATCACGAAGCTGCTCGATGCCGTGGGCGTGGACTACATCGAGGGCGGCTATCCGCTATCTAACCCGAAGGATGTCGCCTTCTTCGAGGAGGCCACAAAGCTCAACCTCAAGCACGCGAAGATATGCGCCTTCGGCATGACCCGCCGCAAGGGCGTCACCGCGGACCAGGACACTGGCATGCTCGCGCTGGTCGGGAGCCAGTCCCCGATCATCACCATCGTTGGGAAGACGTGGGACCTGCACGTCGATGAGGTGTTGCGGATCGGCCGCGAGGAGAACCTGGCGATGATCCGCGAGTCGGTTGCGTTCTGCGCCCAAGCGCCGCACGTGGAAGCGGTGTTCTACGATGCCGAGCACTTTTTCGATGGCTACCGCGCCAATCCGTCCTACGCATTGGACACGCTGCGCGCGGCCTTGGAGGGCGGGGCGACACGGCTGGTGCTATGCGATACCAACGGCGGGTCCCTGCCGCAGTGGATAGCCTCTGCTGTGCGAGAGGTGACCGAGGCGCTGGACATCCCCATGCCCGACGCCGCCAACCCCACACCCAAACCATCGCTCGCGATCCATCCTCACAATGACGCCGGCGTCGCGGTCGCCAACGCGCTGGCGGCGGTGCAGGCCGGGTGTGTGCAGGTTCAGGGGACGATCAATGGCATCGGCGAACGCTGCGGCAACGTCGATCTGGTGACGGTCGCGGCCAACCTCAAGCTCAAGCTCGGCTACCCGTGCCTCGATGCCGATGCCGCATCCCGTCTGACCGAGCTTTCACGCGCGGTGTATGAGATCGCCAATCTAAGCCTTGTCCCCGGCCAGCCCTACGTTGGTGTCAACGCCTTCTCTCACAAGGGCGGCATGCACGTCCATGCCGTCCAACGCATCGCCCACAGTTACGAGCACGTCACACCCGAATCGGTCGGCAACGAGCGGCGGATCCTTGTCTCCGAGCTTTCCGGCGCAAGCAACATCGCCGCGACGCTTGGCAAGAAGTTCGATATCAGCGAGGACAAAGTCCTTCAACGCCAGGTGCTGGAGCGTGTGCAGGACCTCGAGCATCAGGGCTATCAGTTCGAGGCCGCCAACGCCAGCTTCGAGCTGTTGTTGTACGAGCTGCTGGGTCGTCGGCCCAAGCTCTGGAAGCTGGACCACTACCGGTGTGTGATCCTCAAACGCGACGACGAACCATCCAGCACCGAGGCCACGGTCAAGCTTGAATCCAATGGCAGCATGGAGCACCGCGTGGCTGAGGGTGATGGCCCCGTGAACGCGTTGGATGGCGCGTTGCGGAAATGCCTCAAGAACCACTACCCGCAGATCCACGCGATCCACCTGGTTGACTACAAGGTGCGTGTGGTGAACCCCACAGCCGAATCGGCAGCCAAAGTGCGCGTCATCGCCGAGTTTGCCGTGCGCAACCCCGACGGCCAAGGCAACGCCCGCTACTTCTCCACCATCGGTGTCAATACCAACATCATCGATGCGTCGTGGCAAGCCATCTCCGACGCCTTCGCGTATCACCTCATCGAAACCGGCGCGTAGTGCGGTAGATCGTGAAGGCCGAGGGATGGCAATCGCTCGGCTTTAGGCCGCGCCCGCACAGTTCAGGCGGCGACGTAAGCGCGCGGGCCTGACTGCTCCGCGATGTGGGGCTGCTGCAGGACACGGATCGCGGCACGCTCCGCGGGGCCGAGCTCCGAGAACGCCACGCCAACCTCGTATCGCTTGAAACCCAGTTCCCTGATGCGTACCACCGTGGCGACCAATTGGCAATCAATCGGCCCCTGGCGGATATCCAGCGTGATGGTTTCGCCGAGCGTGCAACCCTCGGAGCCTTTGCGGAACAGACAGGCCCCGGATTCGGACAGGTCCAGCACCTGCCCGAACGCCGACGCGGTTCGCGCCGTGGCCACCCGTTCGTGCCGCCGTCGTTCGCTGCCGCCACCCAGTCCGAAGAATCCCATGTCAGTTCTCCATAGCCCCCTGTGGGTGTCTTATCGACCGAATCCATTGGGCGCATCACTTGTCGTGGGGGTGGGTTTACCTCCGCCCAGCGATTCGCTAAACTGTGTTGCTCACCGATCGCGTAGCTCAATTGGATAGAGCGGCTGACTACGGATCAGCAGGTTGGGGGTTCGAGCCCCTCCGCGATCATTTGCAAAATAAGCACTTACGGCAATCTACGGGTTGCCGTTTTTGCTTGGTGCTGCGTCTGTGATACGACTGAAACCTGGGCTGCCGATGTACGCCAGCGCGGGCATGTACGTCGCGGATGGCAACATGCCTGCTCCCTTTGATCGCCTTTCGGTCAACCTGATGAATGGCGTCGAGAGCAACCTGCGGGCTGACCCTTGTGATGGGCGAGTCGGGAGCCAACACAACTGCGGCGGCGCTACCCAACCGGGAGATCTGGCGATGGGCGATCTGGGTGGGTTTGGCGGTGCTCATGATCGAGGGGCTTGTTTACACTCGCCGCGTGCACCTTTGCCGTGGTATTCTGCCCTGCGCGCGTGAGGGACCGCGTTCTGGAGCAGATGCATCATGAAGAGTGTTACACGGACAGGTTCGTTTCCCATCGGTTTCCGCCGAGGTTGGAGTGCATGGCAGAAGGACCTCAAGCAGTTCATCGACTTTGCCGTGTCCGAGCGGTTCGCGGCTGTGGATGTAGGTGCCATGGAACTGCCGGAGTTGAAGCAGATTCTGGATGCGGGGCTGATGATTGGGTCGGTCGATCTAAAGCAGCCCTGGAAGGAGCTTGCTTCCGCTGACGAGGACAAACGCAAGTCTGCTGCCGAGATCAATGCGGCGTACATGCGACAAGTGGCTGCGCTGGGTATCAGCCAATTCTTTGCCGTCGCCCTGGTCGAAGATGAGTCGGTCCCCCGCGCCCAGTCCATGACGCAGGCGATCGACGGCTATGGTCGGCTGTGCGAGCAGTTGGCGGGTTGCGGCGCGCGTGTTGTTTTTGAGGGCTGGCCCGGGGGAGCGCCTCGATATCCGTCGTTGGCCTGCACTCCCGCAGATTATCGCCTCCTGCTCGCCGCACTCCCCCATGCCCACGCTGGGATCAACTTCGACCCCTCGCACCTGATCCGCATGGGCATTGACCCGATTCGTTTCCTGCGGGAGTTTGGCCCGCGCGTGGGGCATGTTCACGCCAAGGACACGCAACTCCTCGACGACGAACTATTCGAGCATGGCAACCTCCAGGTCGCCACCGATGCCAAGCCGCATGGTTTTGGTGGACACCACTGGCGGTACACCATTCCCGGGCACGGCGTGGCCCGGTGGGATGTGATGTTCCGCATCCTGCAAGAGCAGGGCTATTCGGGCATGGTCAGCATCGAGCTTGAGGATGAGAACTTCAACGGCAGCGAAGAGGGCGAGAAGCGGGGCCTGATCGCATCGCGGGATTTTCTGCTCCACGCCTGACGCCAGGCCCCAGCCCTGTCACTCTTCCGCGAAATGACAAGCAAAGCTACGTGTGCTGGATCGCCGGCTCGCTCCGCGCCCCGCGTCAATTGTGTGGCAGGTCGATGATCCGGATGACCTTGGGGTTGCCTTCGATTTCCTCCAGGGCGGCGATTGCAGCGCTCGCGGCGAGCAGGTCGCCTTGGCGGGCGCGGTGGGTGGTGATGACCACGGGCACCAGATGGCCGGTGTTCGCTTCAGGCTGGAGCATGGAGGACAGCGAGATGCCACGGTCGCCCAGGGCCTTGGTGACCTTGGCCATGACGCCCGGCACATCGCGGGCGCTGATGCGTAGGTAGAACCGGCTCTCCACATCAGCGGGCTCGACAAGGCGGGGCCGCGGGTGGCAGTCGGGCGTCAGATGCGCATTGGCAAACAGTGCCGGGTACCCACCGGTCGCCACCGTGAGCAGGTCCGACACCACCGCGGAAGCTGTCGGCAGCGCCCCGGCGCCGCGGCCATACAACAGCGTCTGACCCACGGCATGGCCATCCAGCAGCAGCGCGTTGTACGAGCCGGACACATCCGCGAGCAGTTCGCCCTTGTGGATAAAGCATGGCCGACAACTCAGCGCGATCCACTCGCTTTCCGGCCAGCGCTCCGCGGTTGCCAGTAGCTTGATGTCGTAACCCAGTTTTGCGCCCAACTCGATGTCCAGCAGTTCTAACCCGTCGATACCCGTGCAGGGCACGTCTTCCTCGTGGATGTTGGCATCGAATGCCAGCGACACGAGGATGGCCAGCTTCTGTGCCGCGTCTTTGCCGGAGACATCCAGCGTTTCGTCAGCCTCGGCATAGCCCAGCCGCTTGGCTTCGGACAGGGCCTCGTCGTAGGTCTTGCCCTTGCGGGTCATCTCGGTGAGGATGTAGTTGCAGGTGCCGTTGAGGATGCCGTACAGCCCGAGGTATCGGTTGGCGGTGAGGCCGGTCTGGATGGCGGTGACACACGGGATGCCCCCGCCGCAGGAAGCCTCGAACGCGATGCAGACGGCGTGCTCCCGAGCCAAGGCAAACAGCTCTGGGCCGTGCTTGGCCAGGAGCGCTTTGTTGGCGGTGATGACATGGCGTTTTAGTGACAGCGCCCGCCGGACGTGGCCGAGCATCGCGTCCACGCCGCCCGCCACCTCCACCACCGCATCCACCGACTCCGCGAAGAACGCATCCGCATCATCGGTCACAAGGTCCGCCGCGACCATGCCGGTGGCGATGGCCTTGGCGGGGTCACGCACGAGCACACGGACCAGCTCCACGGGGCGGCCGATACGGCTGGCGTAGAGGGCCTGCTGCTCGCGGATCAGCCGGGCGACGCTGCCCCCGACCGTGCCGCAGCCAATCATCGAGATTCGGAATGGGCGGTCGGGCATGGGTTAAAGCCTGTGTGGTCCAAGGACTGTAAGCGGGGCAGGATAGCAACCGCAGGGGGTTGGGGCGAGATCGCGGGGATGATCGTGTCTGCCCCCGGGCGCAGGAACCACTCGCCGCGCAAGCCACGCAGTGTTACACTTGTACGTATCAGGCCACGAAGTGTCGTGGCCGCCAGTCACGGACGACCGATCAGGGACCAACGCACATGCACCGTAACGCACTTCTATTGGCCGTGGCCTTGACCGCCACGATGGGTTGCAAGAACCAACAAAAGGCCGAGCTTGAGCCTGTGCCCGGCCCCGTGGATGCGGGTTACAACGACCCATATGCGGGTGGTTACTCCCCTGTCCCCGGATCGCCCGCAACCCCCGGAGCCGCCGGCAGCGGTGAGCCGCAATTCATCACGATCGATCAAGCGCCGGGCGCGAGCACGCCGATCGTCGTCGGCCCCGAGGGCAGCAGCTACACCGTCAAGAAGGGCGACACCCTCTGGTCGATCGCCAAAAGCCGGTACGGCAACGGCCAGAAGTGGCAGGACATCGTGGCCGCCAACCCGGGCCTGAACCCGCAGAAGCTAGCCGTCGGCCAAACCATCACCCTGCCCTGACCCGCACCAACGCGACTGTCATACACACATGCGCCATCCGAAGAAGCGCCGCGGTTTTGCCGCGCCGTCTCGAATCACACATCCGCGTTGCCGTCCCACTGTGTCTCTCGCGCAAGCGCAGCTCGAAGACGACGCATGTATTGAGCGCGCGGGATTTCGGTCACACCAAACTGCTCCAGATGCGGGTTGACGAACTGCACATCCAGCAGCGTGTAGCCGCGCAGCCGCAGGTGATCGACCAGGTTTACGAGGCAGAGCTGCGAAGCGTTTGGTCGGCGAGAAAACATGGACTCGCCGAAGAACGCGGCCCCCAGCGCCACGCCATACAACCCGCCCACCAACTCACCATGCTGAGGCCCGCCCTCCCACGCCTCGATGCTGTGCGCGAGGCCCACGCGGTGGAGGGCTGTGAATGCGGCCACGATCTCACCGCTGATCCACGTCTCCTCTGAGTCCGCCCGCGGCTCGGCACACGCAGCGATCACGCGAGTAAAGCACAGGTTGTGTGTGATCTTAAATGGCTGCTGCCGCACGCGCTTGGCGAGAGATCGCCTGACTTTGAATCCGTCATCGAGCGGGAGGATGGCCCTGGGGTCCGGGCTGAACCAGTCGATCCCGCCTTGCCCGTCGCGCTGCCGAGCCATGGGAAAAGCGCCTGCGCAATAGGCGCGCACCAGCAACTCCGGGCTGAGCAGGGGGGTGGACTCGGGAGGTGTGTGGGACATGTCATCCGCATCCACGCAGATCAGCTTACCCAGACACCCGCTTCAATGAGTTGCGCGGTCGCCTGTTCAGCCCACCCGCGGTTGGCGGCGGGCGAAGCGGGCGACGGGTGAAGCATCTGCGCGACCCTCAACTCGCGGTCACTCAGCACGCGGGATGCGCACCTGGCGGCAAACGCTCCGACGCCGACCACCACCTCTGGCCGCACCGCTTCAACCACGGCCAGAAGATGGGCGTCACACGCCGCTTCGAGGGGCTCCCGGGCCGCAGCGTTCAATTTATCCGGCGTGAAGTTTCGGCCACTGCTCTCCATGAACACCAGCGGGCAGTAGTTGGCGACAAGGTGATCGGCAAAAAATTTCGCAGGCGAACCAAACCGCGCGGCAAACAGCCCCCACAGCCGCCGACCACTGACCTCCGACCGCGTACACCGAAGCCCATGCACCTGGCGCTTGGGGTGCTCTTGTTTGGGCTTGGAAATAGGGTGGTCGAGCTTGAACCAGTCGCGTACGAAACCCACCTCGCCGAAGGGCACACCGGTCTGCGCCATGCCCCACGGCCCGGGGTTCATGCCCAGAAACACCACACGCTTCCGCCCAGCCCCGGCCCGCTTCAGATAGGCCTCGTGCATCGGCCATGCGTAGGCCAGTGGGTTGTACACGTGCGTGATCGGCTCAGCGAAACGCAGGCGCTGCACCGCGTCGCACAGTGTGCGTGCGGCGACGATCAGCGCGTTCTCGTGAATGGCGCGGTGCTTGGCCACCGGATCAAAGCCCAACCATGCCGACAAACTCGGTGAAGCGGGTGTCGATCTCTTTGCGTGTCAGGGTTTTGAGCCGACCGACGGAGAAGTCCTCGATGGTGTAGCTGGCGACCACCGTGCCGTAGGCCATCGCCCGGCGCAGGTCCTCCAGTGTCGGTGTACCCTCGACACTCGCAGCTAGATATCCCATCATCCCCGCTGCAAAACTGTCCCCCGCGCCGGTTGGATCGACTACCGAACGGGCCGGGTACGCGGGGAAAGCCGCGAAGCCATCGCGGCCCTGGGCTCGGTGCCGGATGAAAGCCCCGTGCTCGCCCTTCTTCACGACCACAAACTTCGGGCCCATCTCGATGATGCGGTCCGCCGCGACGATGGTGTTCGCCTCGCCGGTCAGCAGTTTGGCTTCGCTGTCGTTGATGATGACACCATCGATCTTGCTGTAGAGCTCGAGAAGCGCGTCGCGGTCGGTCTGGATGTAGAGCTCGATGGTGTCGGCGACGGTGAGCTTGCGGTTGGGGAACGAGTCGAGCAGCGACATCTGGTTCTGCGGCGTGGTCGTTGCCAGGAAGATGTGCTTCGCATCGCGGTAGCTGTCGGGCACGGGGGGGAGTTTCTCAGCCAAGACGCCCAACTCGATGCCCAGCGTGTCGCGGTCGTTCATGTTCGTGTGGTACTTGCCGTGCCAGCGGAAGGTCTTGCTCCCCATCCGGCGTTCCAAGCCGGTCGTGTCCACATCCCAGTGATGGAAAAGATCGACGAAAGCCTGCGGGAAGTCTTCTCCGACCGCGCCGACGAGTTTGACCGGGCCGAAAAAGCTCGCGGCCGCGGTGAAATAGATGCTCGACCCACCGACGACCTCGTCGGCCTTGCCCGTCGGGGTTTCAATGGTATCGATGCCGATGCTGCCGGTTACAACCAAACTCATAGACGTTACTTTCATTCGAGGAGGAAAAAGTTCAGGCTTTCAGCCCACCCATCTTGCAGATCAGCTTCCATTCCGCAAGCGTGACCGGTTGGACGCTCAGCCGGGAGTTCTTGACCAGCACCATCTCCGCCAGCTTTGGCTCGGCCTTGATGTCTGCGAGCGTCACGGGTTTCTTCACAGGTTCGAGAGCCTTGACCGTCACCATGCCGAATCTCTTGCCGGCCGCACTGGTCGGGTCGCTTGGGTCGGGCTCGTGTTCCTTCACCACCTCCACGATGCCGACGATCCGCTTCTCATCGACCGAGTGGTAGAAGAAGCAGCGGTCGCCCTTCTTCATAGCCTTCATGTTGTTGTTCGCCTGATGGTTGCGGACGCCGTCCCAGGCCGTGGATTGCCTGGGTGCGGCCAGTTGGTCGTCCCACGACCACGTGCCCGGTTCGGTCTTGATCAGCCAGTGCTGCATCCGTCGATCTCCATGTCATTCGAAAAGACGCCGCGCCCGCGTCGCGTGCGGGCTAGGCTTGGTCATGCACAGTTTCGAGGCATCGCGCAATGCGTGCCTTGACTTCCTGTTGACCCAGCAGCGCCAGCGTTGCGTCGATGGGCGGACTGACAGCCGAGCCTGTTATCGCCACCCGCAGCGGCTGCGCGATGCCGCCTATGTTTTTCAGTTGTTTATCCACGGTGAACGACTCCAACCCCGCCTGAATTGTCGGCGTATCCCAAGGCTCGATGGCGTCAATGGTTTCCGCGAACGCCGCGAGCATCGCCAGGCCTTCGCCGTCGTTCTTGGTCAGGTTCTTCTTCACCGCCTTGTCGTCGTAATCTGCGGGGGCGTCGATAAAGAAGCGCCCAAGCGTGGCGGGGTCGTCCAGCGTCTTGCTGCGCTCCTGATACATCGCGGCAAAGGTCGCAAAGCCATCACCAAGCCTCTCGACGAACGCGGTGTGGAACGCCGCGAAGTGCTCGCGGAGTTTCGTGGCAAACTCGTCCGGGGGCAAGGCAGCCAGGGCTTCCTGATTGAACGCGGCCAGCTTGTCGCGGTCAAACTTCGCGTTCTTGCGGTTGATACGGTCGAAGCCGAAGTGCTCGGCCATGAAGGGTAGATCGAATCGTTCGATGTCATCGCCGGGGTTCCAGCCTAGCAGGGCGATATAATTGAGCAGCACCGCCGGGAGGTAGCCCGATTGCCGAAAGTCCGCGACATCGATCTCGGGGAGCTCGACCCCTAAGACGCTTGCGATATGCAGAGCGATGTCGAGGTCGTCGTTGTCTTTGTTCAGGAATGCTTCGTACCGCTTGGGGTCGTCGATGGGGCTTTGCAGTATTCCTGCTTGCTGAGCGGCGTTGCGTGCGGTCTTGGCCTTGTCTCGCTTGCTCATCTTCGAGCCGTCGGGGTTCATAATGCTCGGAGTATGGACCCAGATCGGCCGAGCATGGCCCAGCGCGTCATACAGGCGGGCGTGCTTGGGCGTGTTGGACAGGTGTTCCTGGCCGCGGATGACGTGGGTGACGCCCATGTGGACGTCGTCAACCACAACCGCGAGGTGGAACGTGGGGAAGGTGCGTCCATCCGCTTCCGGGGCCTTGCGGATGACGAAATCCTCCAGCTCGTCGGCCTTCACTGTGATATCGCCATAGACCTCATCCCTGAAGCTCACATCCTGATCCATCCGCAGGCGGACAGCACCCGCGTCCTCATACGCCAGGCCCATGTCCAGGAGTTTCCGGGTTGCGGTGTTGTAAAGGTCCAGCCGCTGGGACTGGCGGGGGATGTCGTCGTGGTTGTCGGCCCGGAGACCGAGCCAGTCAAGGTCGCGCAGGATATTCAGCTCGGCTTGCTTGCTGGAGCGCTTCTGGTCGGTGTCTTCGAAGCGCAGCAGGAAGCGGCCGTTGAACCGGCGGGCGTAGGCCCAACTGAACAGGGCGGTGCGGGCGCCGCCGATGTGCAACTCGCCGGTGGGCGAGGGGGCGAAGCGGGTGACGACGGGTTGGCTGGGCGATGGGGTGTCGGGCATGGGACGGCGGATTGTAGCGTAGGCGGGCGCTGCTGCCGACGATGCCCGCGCGAATGCTTACAATCCCCGCATGACCGCGAACGAAACAGCTCCCACGCCCGACAAGCCGATGCACTTCATCGAGCAGGCCATCACCGATGACCTGGCTGCCGGGCGATACGACCGCGTCCACACCCGCTTCCCGCCCGAGCCCAACGGCTACCTCCACATCGGCCACGCCAAGGCGATCTGCATCGTCTTCGGGCTGGCCCGGCAGTTTGGCGGGCAATGCAACCTCCGCATGGATGACACCAACCCCGCGAAGGAGGAGCAGGAATACATCGACTCGATCAAGGACGACGTCGCGTGGCTGGGGTTCGAGTGGTCGAACCTGTGCCACGCCTCGGATTACTTCAACCAGTTGTACGCTTGGGCGGTTGCGCTGGTGAAGGCTGGGCTGGCGTATGTGGATGACCAGTCGGCTGAGGAAGTGCGGAAGAACCGCGGCACGCTGACCGAGCCGGGTGTGGCCTCGCCGTTCCGCGATCGTCCCCCGGAAGAAAGCCTCGGCCTGCTTGCGCGGATGAAAGCGGGTGAGTTTGCCGACGGCTCGCGCGTCCTGCGCGCGAAGATCGACATGGCGTCGCCGAACATCGTGATGCGAGACCCAGCGATGTACCGCATCCTCAAACAGCCGCACCCACGCACCGGCGACGCGTGGTGCATCTACCCCATGTACGACTGGGCGCACGGCCAATCCGACTGGATCGAGGGCATCACACACTCGTTGTGCTCGCTGGAGTTCAAGAACAACCGCGAGCTTTACGAGTGGTTCATCGACCGCATCGCAGAGGTGGCGGGCTTCCCCGAGGGGGTGCAGCACAAGACGCGTCAGATCGAGTTTGCCCGAGGCAACATCACCTACATGATCACCAGCAAGCGGAAGCTGCTGCAACTGATCGCCGACGGTGTGGTGACGGGGTGGGATGACCCGCGGATGCCCACCCTGCGCGGTATGCGCCGGCGT
Organism: Phycisphaeraceae bacterium; assembly: GCA_041743835.1. Lineage (GTDB taxonomy): Bacteria > Planctomycetota > Phycisphaerae > Phycisphaerales > Phycisphaeraceae > JBGTLW01. The sequence goes on from JBGTLW010000271.1 coordinate 17,622, forward strand.
GGCTACACCGCCGCGGCGATCCGCCGGTTCTGGGAGGAAGCGGGCGTCGCCAAGCGTGAGAACAACATCGAGTTCGCCAAGCTGGAGAACGTCCTGCGTGATGACCTGAACCGTAAGGCTACGCGGCGGATGGCGGTGCTCGATCCGCTCAAGGTCGTCATCACCAACTACCCCGCAGGTCAGACGGAGCTGATGGACACGCCCAACAACCCCGAAGAACCAACAGCGGGGACACGTGGCGTTCCCTTCTCTTGTGAGCTTTACATTGAGCGCGAAGACTTCATGGAAGAACCGCCCAAGAAGTTCTTCCGCCTTGGTCCCGGCCGGGAGGTGCGGCTGCGCTCGGCCTACTGGATCACCTGTCAGGAAGTCGTGAAAGACGCCGCGGGCAACGTGGTCGAGCTGCGGTGCACCTATGACCCGCAGACGCGTGGCGGGGAGAATCCGCCCCCCGATGCCGAGGGCAGCGTACGCAAAGTGAAGGGGACGCTGCACTGGGTCAGCGCGGCCCACGCGATCGACGCCGAGGTTCGGCTCTACGAGCACCTGTTCACGAAGGAAGACCCCGAGGACGTGCCAGACGGCGGCAACTGGCTGGACAACGTCAACCCCGATTCGCTAAAGGTGGTGGCCGCGAAGCTTGAACCTGCGCTGGCGGAGGCATTGCCCGGCGAGCCGATCCAGTTCGAGCGGCTGGGTTACTTCACCGCAGACCCTGATTCCCGGCCGGGTAAGCCGGTGTTTAACAGGACCGTGGGGCTGCGTGATTCGTGGGCCAAGATCGCCGGCAAGGGGTGAAGCCTCTGCCCGCAGCGCGTGGTGTCGCGGCTGTCCAGTCACCCGCAGTTTCAATGCTCGCGTTTGACGACGGTGGTCATCAGCGCGGCTTTGAGTTCGGTCAGGTTCGTGGCGAGGAGGCACTGGCGGTGGGCGCTGGGGTTTTCGTGGAAAGCTTCGCCGATCGCGCGCAGCATCTCCAACTGCGAGTCGCTTTCGTCCAGCGGGGTGAGCACGAGGCAGATCAGTTCGGCGAGCGTGCCGTCGCTCGCATCGAAGTCGATGCCCGCGTTAGATTGGGCGATGATGATGATAGGCTTCTTGAGGCCATCCACGCGCGCGTGGGGCACGGCGAGGGCGTCGGGCAGGCCGGTGGACGCGAGGTCTTCCCGCCGCCAGATGTCGCGGTCCAATTTCTTTTCATCCAGCCCCAACTGCTCTGCGGCGTACTTGGCCAACTCGCGTACGGCATCGCGGTGCGTGGTGGCTTTGAGTTGGCCCGCGAAGGATTTGTCGCTGAGCATGTCAACCAGTTGGCGTTGCTTTTTCTCCCGGAGTACGGCCTGCATAACGGGGCCAGCCATAAGGCTGGTGGTGATGGCCATGATGACGATGGCGACGAAAAGTTCTTCCGTGATGAGGCCGTGGTTCAGCGCGATCTGACCCAGGATGATTTCCATGGCCCCGCGTGCCGACATCCCGAAACCCACAGCCCACGACTGGCGACGGGACAGCCCCGCCAACTTAGCCCCCATGTAGCAGCCAAACACCTTGCCCGCGATTGCCACACCCAGCACCAGCAGCACCATCACCAGGTCAAAGTGCGCGACGAAGTTCACCCGCAGCCCGATACCCGCGAAGAAAATCGGGGCGAAGACGTAGGTGATGAATTGCTCGATGTTTTCGCGGGTTTTCTCGCGGAGGTGGCGTGAATCGCCGATCGCGATGCCC
>JBGTLW010000272.1:0-1630 GCA_041743835.1 Phycisphaeraceae bacterium
GCGATCGCGTCCAGCCCGCCGTCGCGGTAGGCGTAAGCCCATCGCTGCACGAAGCCGCGTGACCGACCGAGCATGGCCATGATCGTCGGGCACTGCTCGCCCGCGGCCGCGAGTTGCACGACGCGGTAGCGGTCACGCTGCTTGGCGTTGGTTTCCTGCCGGATCAGCCTATTGAGTGTCTGCGCGTCGTCGGGGCGATGAAGGGTGACATCCATGTCGGGTCTCCTGTGGGTGGAGCCGACATCATGCCTCACAACCGCCCTGGGCGCAACCTAACAAGCGCCGAACGCGCACGAGAAGTTTTTGGGATGCGTATGAGAAGTGCCTTGTGGTGGGACGGGCGTCCCGCCCGTCATGACGCCATCGCCATGCAACCCTTCTTTTGGGCTGCGCCCAAACAACGGGCGAGACGCCCGTTCCACCGATTCACATACTTTCTTAAGCCGCGGGCTTCGTGGCGTTAGTTTTCGTTGAACGAGTTCGAGTGGTTGGCGTTTACTTGATCATCCGGATGTTGAACGGGTAGCGATACCACTCGCCTTCCTTGGCCTTAAGCCCGGCCATGATGGCGAAGATGATCACGACCACCATCAGCACCACCATCAACGGCACCGTGAGGATGGCACCAAAACCACAGGTCACGACCGTGAGCACAATGCACAGCACCCAACCGATCAGCATCACAAGCTGAAAGTTCAGCGCTTCCTTGGCCTGATCCTCGACGAACTTGGAGGAGTCCTTCTTGACCAGCCAGATAATCAGCGGGCCGACAAACCCCGCGACGATCGGCAGCAGGTGAGCCAGCATGGCCATCATCTTGTCCTCGTCGGAAGGCGTGGGCCGGTCCTCCGCGTCGGGCACCGGCGGCGGGGTGGTGAGGTCTTCCCCGGCGGGTTGAGCGTTGGGTGTGTCTTCGGTCATGGCGAACCCCTTCAGGGTGAGTGTGGCTGGGCAGGCATGCAACTTGCGTGCGAACGCTTACGCTAGTATCCCGGCCCCACGCGGCACGTCAAGCGGGCGTAAGATATTGGTATGCGAGCCCTCCGCAGAACCGATCACACCGCACGCCTAGAGATGATGCCGTTGATCGACGTCATCTTCCTGCTTTTGACGTTTTTCATCTACCAGATGGTGGTGATGCGTCCGGTCGATACGATCGGGTTTGAGCTCGCCCCGGTGGTAGGGGGGCAGGCCTCCACCGCGGGTCGGCTGGATGTGCTGAGCATCGACGCGGATGGCGAGTTGTATCTCAACTCAGAGCGGCTGGACCCGGCGACGCTCGACGAGCGATTGGCGCAGTTTGCAGCCGAGCCATCCGAGCCGACGCTGTACATCACGCTCGCGGATCAGAGCCGGACCGACCGCGCCCCGTTGCTGTTTGACCTGATCCAGCGGGTCAACGCGGCAGGGGTGACCAATCTGGCGCTGGTGGGTCGGCCGGGCGGCGACCCGACCCATCCCTTGCCCAGCCCAGGAACCCAGCCCCCGCCCTAGCCGTCTGACTGTGACACATGAGCCATCAACGCGACAACCTGCGTGTGCTGCTTTGCCTGCTCGGCGCGGTCGTGCTGCACGCCGCGGCTGTGCCGATGGGCGCGGTGCTGCTCGCCGGCCGGTCGGAGCCGCAGCC
>JBGTLW010000273.1:0-16279 GCA_041743835.1 Phycisphaeraceae bacterium
CACCATCGCCGACCCCGCCTGTGGCACCGGCGGCTTTCTGGTCCGGGCCGTCGACTACCTGATCAAGGCGAACACCTCCGAGGAGGGCGTGCTCCGCGAGCTGGTCGAGGGCGAGGAGCTCCTGACCTACACCGGTGACCGGCTCTCCGACGCGCAGCGCCGACACCTCGAGACCAGCATGTTTGCGGGTTTCGACTTCGACGCCACCATGCTCCGCCTCGCGGCGATGAACCTGATGCTGCACGGGGTGGTCGATGCCGGGATCAGCTATGCCGACACCCTCGGCTCGGGCTTCCGGACCAGCGAGCAGTTCGACCTCGTGTTCGCGAACCCGCCGTTCAAGGGCTCGCTCGATTTCGAGGACACCAACAAGACCCTGCTCGCGCGAATCCGCACCAGGAAGACCGAGCTCCTGTTCGTCGTTCTGATCCTCCGGCTGCTCAAGCCCGGCGGCCGGGCCGCGGTCATCGTCCCCGATGGCGTGCTCTTTGGCTCCTCCAATGCCCACAAAACCCTCCGCCGTCAGCTCGTCGAAGAGCAGAAGCTCGACGGCATCATCTCCATGCCCTCAGGCGTCTTCAAGCCCTACGCAGGCGTCTCCACCGCCATCCTGTTATTTACCAAAACCAACTCCGGCGGCACCGGGGACACCGGCGACAATCTTCCGGGGGTCTGGTTCTACGACATGCAATCCGATGGCTTCTCGCTTGATGACAAGCGCACCGCCCTGCCTGCGGACAAGTCTGACCTGCCCGATATCCTTGAGCGTTGGCACCATCGCGATCAGGAAGCCAGCCGCAAACGCACCGACAAGAGCTTTTTGGTTCCCAAGTCCGAGATCGCCAGCAACGATTACGACCTGTCAATCAACCGCTACAAAGAGGTCGAGTACGAAGCCGTGGAATACGACAAGCCACAGGTGATCCTCAAGCGATTGGCGAAGCTGGAAGACGACATCGCCAAAGGACGCAAGGCGCTGGAGGGGATGCTGAAGTGAGCGGTAACTTGGTCGCGTTAGAAGATTTGGCGGTTAAGCGTGGCGGATCAGTTGATCCACGCAAGCATCCTGACGAAGTTTTTGAACTCTTCAGCATCCCAGCTTACGACAAGGGTGTCGCCGAGGTTTTGCCGGGACGAGAAATCGGATCATCAAAGAAATGTGTTGAACCTGACGACGTTTTGATTTCCAGAATCGTGCCGCACATTCGCCGAAGCTGGATTGTGACGCCCACAAGACGCTATCGGCAGATCGCATCCGGAGAATGGATTCATTTTCGGGGTAATCAGTTTGATTCTGGTTATCTCAGGCATTTTCTTATCTCCGATCCATTTCACGCTCAGTTCATGCAAACTGTCTCCGGCGTGGGCGGTTCTCTATTGCGTGCCAGACCTGCTGAAGTCTTCAAATTCAAAATCCCCCTCCCGCCGCTGTCGGAGCAGAAGCGGATTGCGGGGATTCTGGATGCGGCGGACGCCTTGCGGGCCAAACGCCGCGAAGCCCTCGCCCAACTCGACACCCTCCTCCAAGCCACCTTCCTCGACATGTTCGGCGATCCGGTCACTAACCCGAAGCGGTGGGACACCGCAACAATCGGAAACTTGGTAGAAAACATCGATAGCGGTTGGAGCCCCAAGTGTCTTGAACGCAGACCCTGTGACTACGAATGGGGTGTACTAAAATTGGGGGCAGTCACATATTGCGAATACCGAGAATGGGATACTAAAGCTTTGCCAAACGACCTGAATCCAAGGCCCCAACTTGAGGTGAAGAAAGGCGACATCCTGCTTACTCGGAAGAACACCTATGACTTGGTTGCTGCATGCGCTTATGTGCACGCGACGCGCCCAAGGTTGATGCTTCCGGATTTGATCTTCAGGCTGCGTTTGAAAGCCGACCTAGGAACACCAGCTTTCGTGTGGCAACAATTAATTGTGCCCCGATTGCGAAAGCGAATTCAGTCGTTTGCTGGAGGATCAGCCGGGTCAATGCCAAACATTTCAAAGGCGAAGCTACGAGCAATTGACTTAATCGTTCCTCCTCGACGGCTCCAACATCGCTTCGCGTCCATCGTAGAGAGGGTTGAATTTCAGAAAGCGGACTTCCGCTCCCACCTCGCCGAGCTCGACACACTTTTCGCCTCGTTGCAGGCGCGGGCGTTTAACGGGGAGCTTTGAAGTAAGTGCAGCGGTCGAGCCGTGCGCGGTCTGGCCGATCAAAGCATCTGCGACAGCAACGTCCGGGCAGGCACCACGACAGGCATTCCCGGCTGGGCGAAGCAGTCGGCGTCCACGTATTCCAGATCGATGACCACCTGAAAGGCAAAGGGCGCTTTCACCTGCTCCTGGAAGATGCGCAGGGCTGGGCTGAGCGTGGTGTCGTGGTGCTTGACCTCGACGAGGAACCAGGGGGCACCTTCGCGGATCACCGCGAAATCGACCTCTCGCTTTTCCTTGTCGCGCAGGTACGCCAATTGGAACTTACCCAGACCCAGGTCATTCCAGCCGTCCACCGCTTTGAGCAGGTGGCAGCCGACGAAGGTCTCCGCCCGGCTGCCGGGGTCCTCGATCTGGGCCCAGTCGCGGAGGAACCATTTCGGCTCCTTGCGCAGTGAGCGGGTGACGTTTTTGAACCACGGCCTGATAAGGAAGCCGTGATACAGGCTGCTGAGTGTCTCCACCCAGCGGCGGATGGTATCCACCGAGACTTGCACCTCTTTGGCCAGGTTGCTGTAGGTGATCTGCGATCCGGAGCGGTGAGCGAGGAGCCGGGCGAGCACGCTGATCTGATCGATCTGCTGAATCTGTGTGAGATCGCGCAGGTCTTCGCGCAGCAGTTGCTGGGTACGGAGCGTTTGCCAGCGGCGGCTGAAGCGCGGATCGCGTTTGAGGAACGGCTCGGGGTAGCCGCCGTGCTGCCACAGGGCGTCGAAGTCGGCGGGTTTGGGCTTGCTCGGCGGGCGGACGATGCGGTCGGGGTCGGGCAGTTGCTGGTGTAGGGTTTCTGCCACGGAGAACGGGTGCATGTGGTAGAGGAAGTACCGACCCATGAGGCTGTCGCCGACGCGGCGGTAGGTGTCCAGCCGGCTCGACCCGGTGACGAGCACGCGGACGCGGTCGGCATAGGTGTCGTAGAAGCCCTTGAGGAACTGCTTCCACCGGGGGTACTTGTGCAGTTCATCGAACAGCGCGACAAGGGGCTTGCTGCGGAGCTGATCCAGGCCCAACTGTCCGGCCATGGCTGCCGGCCCTGCGAGGATGGAGGCCTGGTCATCGGTGTTGTCCCAGTTGGTGTAGCGGTCGGCGTGGTTACGGCAGGTGGTGGTCTTGCCAACCTGTCGTGGCCCGCTGACCAGCGCCATCTGGCGGTGCTGGGTCAGGTGCTCAGCGAGGATGCGGTCATAGATGCGTGGGAGGGGCTTCATACCGACCATTTTCAACAGTATCATCAATTAGTCAAGACCATTTTACGATGTATATGAAAATAGTCGCGCCATTGGCCTTGCAGCCCCGGCGGGGTTTGGGGAGGTGTATTGGAATTTGGATTATCATGCCACGTAGGAATTCGGCTTGGATAAGGTGATCCTAAACGAGAGGGTAGCCTCACCGGCGGGAATGTTGGGGGACGCGATCTGATGAGCAACTTCGATTTTCTGCCCACAACGTTCCGCGATCTGGCTGAGTCGGCAACGCGGGCTGAGTCGCATATCCACGGCGACCCGCGTGCGGCGTGCTTCCATGCCCGGTTCGCGCTGGAGAACGCGGTGCATTGGCTTTATCAGCACGACGGGGCGCTGGCGATGCCATACGACCAGAGCCTCGGGGCGTTGCTGCACGCGTCGGCTTTTCAAAATCTGTTGCCGCAGGCCGTGTTTCAGAAGGCACGCGTGATCCAGAAGATGGGCAACCAGGCGGTGCACAACCGCCGGCAGGTCCGGCAGTTCGATGCGCTGCAGGTGGTCAGGGAATTGCACCATTTATGTTACTGGATGGCACGGACGTACAGCCCCGAGGCGGACCTGTCGGGGGCGGTCTGGGATGATGCGGAGGTGCCCCGGCCGGTGAAGGCGAATGCGGTTGTGCCCCGCAGCGAGTTGGAAGCGGCAGAGCGTCGGCTGGCGGAGCAGAACGAACGGGCGCTCAAGGAGCAAGAGGAGCGGGCGGCGCTGGATGAAGAGGTCCAGCGGCTCCGCGAGCAGCTAGCCGGGGTGCGGCGGGAGGCCGAAGCCAAGCCCGACCCGCACGACTACGACGAAGCCGACACACGTCGGTATTTGATCGATGTGGAACTCCGCCGGGCCGGGTGGACCTTGGATCAGAAGCGTGACCGGGAGTATCTGGTGACGGGGCTGCCTAACGCGCAGGGCGTGGGGTATGCCGACTACGTGCTGTGGGGGGACGATGGCAAGCCACTGGCAGTGGTGGAGGCGAAGAAGACGACGGTAAACCCCGACGCGGGGCATCAGCAGGCGAAGCTGTACGCCGACGGCTTGGAGCGGATGCACGGCCAGCGACCGGTGATCTTTTGCACCAACGGCTACACGACGTGGATTTGGGACGATCTGACGTATCCGCCGCGGCGGGTGGCGGGCTTCTACAAGAAGGATGAGTTGGACCTGCTGATCCGCCGGCGGGAGGGGCGGCGGCCGCTGGATGTGGCGCGGATCAATGAATCGATCGTGGAGCGGTATTACCAGAAGCGGGCGATCGGCGAAGTCTGCAATGCCTTGACGCAATCGCGACGCAAGGCGTTGCTGGTGATGGCGACCGGCACGGGCAAGACGCGCACGGCGATCGCGCTGATCGACCTGCTGCAGCGCGCGGGCTGGGTGAAGCGGGCGCTGTTTCTGGCAGACAGGACGGCGCTGGTGCGTCAGGCGACCAACGCGTTCAAGGCCCACCTGCCCGACTCAAGCCCGGTGAACCTGGTCACCGAAAAGGACCGGGACGGGCGGGTGTATGTCTGCACCTATCCGACGATGATGAACCTGATCGACCAAACCCGGGGCGACGAGGCCCGCTTCGGCGTGGGGTACTTTGACCTGATTGTCATCGACGAGGCACACCGCTCGGTGTATCAGCGATACGGGGAGATCTTCCGTTACTTCGACGCATCGCTGGTGGGGCTGACGGCCACACCCCGCGACCAGGTGGACAAGAACACCTACGACCTGTTTGAGTTGCAGCATGGTGTGCCGACCGATGCGTATGAGTTGGAAATCGCGGTGCGGGACGGCTTTCTCGTGCCATATCAGGGCGAGCAGATCGACCTGAAGTTCCCTCGCCAGGGGATCGACTACGACCAGCTCAGCGAGCAGGAGAAGGAGCAATGGGAGAGCCTGGACTGGGGCGACGATGCCCAGCAACAAGGCGTGCCCCGGCAGGTCAACGCTGCGGCGATCAACCGCTGGCTGTTCAACAGGGACACGGTGGACAAGGTGCTGCGGCACGTGATGGAGCGCGGGCACAAGGTCGAGGGCGGTGACCGGCTCGGCAAAACGATCGTCTTCGCACGCAACCAGGACCACGCCAGGTACATACGCGAGCGGTTTGATCACCATTACCCGCATCACGCGGGCCATTTTGCACGGGTGATCAGCCATGAGGAACGCTACGCCGAGAACCTGATTGACGACTTCTCGATCAAGGACAAGGCGCCGCACCTGGCGATCTCGGTGGACATGCTCGACACCGGGATCGACGTGCCCGAGGTGGTCAATCTCGTTTTCTTCAAGCCGGTGTACTCCAAGATCAAGTTCTGGCAGATGATCGGTCGAGGCACGCGGCTGTGCCCGGAGGTGTTCGGCCCTGGTTCCGACAAAGAGAACTTCCGCATCTTCGACTTCTGCTTCAACTTCGACTTCTTCCGCACCAATCCCAATGGCATCGAGTCAAGCGATACAGCGCCATTGGCCACGCGATTGTTCCGCTCGCGGGTGCGTCTGATCGGGCACCTGCAGCACGATCCGCAACTGGAGCCCGCTGGGGAGTTGAAATCCGCACTGCTAGACAGGCTACACACCGAGGTCGCATCGATGTCGCCCGACAACTTCATCGTGCGCAATCACTTTGAGGCCGTCGAGCGGTTTCAGAATCGTGAGGCATGGGACGACCTGAGCGAAGATGATCGTGAATTGCTGCACCGCGAGGTCGCCGGCCTGCCGTGCCAAATCGAGACGGATGACATCGAGTCACGGCTGTTTGATCTGATGGCGCTACGTATGCAACTCGCGTTAGTTGCGGGCGACCAAACCACGTTCGAAGCTGGCCGCAAGCGTGTGATCGAGATCGCTGAGATGCTTGAAGAGAAAGCGGCGATACCGGCGGTGAGGGCTCGACTGGATTACCTGCAACGAATCCAGGACCAGGCGTTCTGGGTGGGGATGAACTTGGCGACCCTGGAAAGCATGCGAGAGCAGTTACGCGGCCTCGTGCCTTTCATCGACAAGAATCGACGACAGGTGGTGTACACCGATTTCCAGGATCAGGTGCTGGGTGTTCGGCCGGAGTCCAACTCCCAGATGCCAGCGATGACCGGGCAGCAGTATCGCAAGAAGGTCGAGGATTTCCTGCGTGGGCATATGAATCATATTGTCATCCACCGGCTCAGGAAGAACGAGTCACTTACGCCATCGGACCTTGATTCGCTCGAACGGATGATCACACAGATCGGCGACGTTGACGGTACGTCGTTGTTGTCGGGCTTACTCGCCCAGAGTGGTTCACCGTCATTGGCACACTTCGTGAGGTCCATGGTGGGGATGGATCGGGCGGCCGCCCAAGCCACCTTTGCCACGTTCCTGCAAGACCGCAGCCTCACGCCGCCACAGATTCGATTTGTGGAGATGCTCATCGATCAACTGACTTCACGCGGCGTGATAGAAGCTTCGGCTTTGTATGAGCCGCCCTTCAGCGACATTCATGCGGGGGGGCCGGATGCATTGTTTGCCGGACGCGAGGACTTGGTTGCAAGTCTGTTCGAAACGCTCGAGATCGCCCAGCCTTCCAAGCTGTCGGGGGCCGGATGAAATATCAACTGCATGCTTCTGACGCACCATGCACGCAGTAGGACACCCCACACACCGGTGTGCAGGCGTACACCCACGCTTCTTCCCCACAATCTCAATCACACGCTCCTGGGTGATCCGCTTGTCAAAGTTGAGGTGGCTGTACTTACCATGGTGGGCGATGTAGAAGTCGGCAGGCACCTCGTAGATGTCCCGCTCATCCACCACCATCGCCGACGTCACCACGTTGTCAAACTGGGCCTTGTACTCCGCAATGACCGCGTCATCCGCAACCCACGCGGGGCTACCAAAATCCCACCTCGCAGAGTTATCCCGCGATATCACCATACGCGTCACGTGCGGCGACAACGCCTCCACACACGCTTGCATCTTGGTAAACACCACCGTGGGCACACCCGCCTCCCTCGCCAACTGACACACGTGGACCCAGAAGGCCCGGTGCTCCACCTTGAAGTCGCTCATGGCAAACAGCCGCAGGAAGTTGTTGCCCCCGACCTCCTTGAATGCGGCAAGGAAGCTCCTGAAGAGCTGGACGTGTGCCTCGTCCCACTGGGTGTGTGGGTCTTAGTAGTAATCTTTGATGTTGAAGAAGGTGGGGAAGTTGGCTGCGTAGCAGTACGTCAGAAAGTAGTGGCGTGAGCGTCCCACGAGCATGCTCGTACTCAAGTACGCGGGCTGATTCAAAAATTCCGGTTGCTAAGCGCGTGGCGATAGTTATGCAAAGTATGTGGTTGCAAGTGGTGAATTCGCGCGCAAGTGCTGGCAAAGCTAACACATCCCGGCTGGTGGGTTTCGGCGAGGCGGATGCTTTGGAAGCGGCCGCCGCCACGACTCAGCGAGTGGACTTGGTTTATGCTCTGCATACCCATGGCCCACCATGGCGGCGGTGGGCACGGAGGTGGTGGCCCGGTTGAGTTCGATGTCGAGGGTGGACCTCCCGCCTCAACGCAGTCGCTGGTGCTATTCCGTTATCGGAGTGCGCGGGCACAGTCCACCGGCTAACACAAGCTTCCTGCGGGCAGTGCGGCAATCGCTTGTCTGCGTTGCTTAGCCTCGCTTAGGTCGGCCGACACGATGCAGCCGACTCTATCGTTCGGACTCAAACGACATCACGATGACGTGATCGGGCACCGACACCCGGCTGGATTCGTCCCACAGCTCCTGCGTCGCTACGGGTGCGTCAGACTCCAGTGGGCGATAGACCTTCACGTCGCGCAACGGGACTTCCGCCTGCACACCCAAAGCAACCTCGGGCACGTCAAGTGGCTGTTTGGCTTTGCCGTCCCACGACTGCACTTCTTGCCACAGCAGCAGGTAGTAGCGGCCGTCACGCTTCTGCAGCAGCACGTGTCGGAGGCTCTGTGTTGCGCCTTCGAAGTCCAGCTTCAGCGGCTGGGGCTCGAACGCTTCACCGGGGTCTTCCAGCAGGCCCAGCAGGTTCTTGACCATGTGGAACGCCGGGCGTGGTGTGTTGTCGCGGCGAAGCAGGCCGAACGCACCGTGGTGCGTGCCCTCACTCGTGACATCGATGAGCTCGTATAGGAAGGTCTTGACCATGCCGCGGCGGAAGTGCTCGCCGAGTTTGCGGCCGTAGTACTTGGCTTGGATCAACTCATCGGCGGAGTTGGCGGACTTCCCGGTTTCGGTGATCCACATGGGCTTGGACTCTTCCGGGGTGATGAGACGGGCCCAGGGGATGTGCCAGTCGTCGAGGGCCTCGCCGTGTACGTGATGGCCAGCGGTGTAGGCGTGCATGTTCGCGGCGTCGGCAAACTTGCCCAGTTGCCCCATCTGGGGGGCGTGCTTGCCCCAGCCCATCGATGTCTGCACGATCGGAAGATCGGCGAAGCGCTCGTCGCCCTTCATGATCCGATGCAAGTCGCGCATATACTGGCGGGTCGCATAAGGAAACTTTTCACCTTGGTAGTTGAAGTTGAACTGCGGTAGGTCGGTCTCGTTGGGCCCTTCCAGTGCGATGATGTACTTGCGAAGCGGAGCCAGCACTTCTGTGTAGCGTTCGATCGGCTCGTCGCCGCAGAGCATCAGGAAGCGGATGCCCTCGGCTCCCATCGCTTCCAGGCCCGAAGCGACACGGTCTTGAGTCCCTTGTGTCAGTCGTAACGGGTAGCCCGTGCGGAAGTAGCGGATACCAAGTTCCTGCATGCGGGGGATGACGATGCCCTTGACGTCGGCATACGGCGTGTCGAGGTAGCTCAGGTGCCCACAGATGCCCACGTGCTCGACAAACGCGTCGGCGGGGTAAACCGCGGCTTGGGTGGCGGCGGCCATGCGACCGACGCGCAGGTTGTCGATCCCGAAGACGCGCTGGTGGTCGGCGGTCTTGCTCATGAAGACAAACGACACCCCGCCGAACTCGGAGGCTTTCGACGCCTCGCCGGTTTCGGTCACCTCACCATCAACCATCAGTCGGTAGGTGTTGGCAGCAAAGTCGATCTCACAGCGGATGCGGTAGACCTTCCCGACGGTCAGGTCGCGGTTGCTCTGCGCGTTCTGCCAGTCGCCCAAGAAAGCGCTGTACCACTGAGCGGGTGCAGTTATGATCTCGCCCCAGCGGTTCTTAACCTCGATCCGCCAGAGTTCGTTGCCCCCCCTGCCTTCAGTCAGCCGGGCATAATCGAACTCGACGAACCACACGCCCTCGTTGCGTTTCTGATCTCCCGGCACATGGAACATCTCGAATCGGCCGGCGAACTTCTCTTCCGCGGGCACGGTGAACTTAAGATATGCCGAGTCGAACGGCTCGCCCTTGGCGACCTCGGCGGTCCAGTTGCCCTCGTTGTTGCCGAGCTTGTTGCGGATGTCGGTGAGTTTGCGAATAGGAGCGCCGCCCCCGGCTTTGGCTTGTATCTGATTGACGCCCTCAGCGGGGTCGAAGCGTTCGCCCACTTTGTAGCCGTCGTCGAAAGTGACGTCGAAGTGCAGCCGCGTGCCCTCCTGTGCCCCTTCGCCGGCGGGGAAGATCTGGGCGTGGGCTGGGGTTGCGAAGGACAGGCCAATGGTCAGAAGTAGCCCGGCCAATATTCGTGAATGCTGCATTGATACACTCCTTGTCTTGAGGCGCGTGCGCCAGTACCCGCATATATTCTTATGGCAGGTGTGTTGTGTTCCCCGTGCAATCACTGGTTCACATGCCAGTGCGGGCGGGGGAAGTGTTGATTGAGGACGTTAACCGCAAAGTCGATCGGTGCTTTGGGGAGCAACTCAGTCTGCACCGATTCGGCGTGGCCATCGAACATCACAAAGTTGGTGGTCGCCTGGTTGTTGTGACGGGCGTTGATGCGGTTGGTGTTGAGCAAACCGTGGTTGGTAAAAGTCCCGTCAAGCACGAACGCGAGGCGAGATGGCATGTTCATCGCGTCGAGCGTCTGGTGCTTGGTTAGTGTGTAAGGGCCAACACCCGGTCGGATCTCTTTGAGTGGGGCTTCATCGACACCGAGGAAGCCCGCCCCAATGTTTTGGGGGTGGGTCGCGCCGTTGCCCAGATACCAACTGTAAAACCTGCGCCCGGAGCCCCACGACCAATGGTTTGAAACCTGACTGCGGTACTTGGCACCCTCGGAGTCAATTTGGGACGTCGGTGAACCGTTGGACTGCTCCATCAGCCCGCTCGGGCAGTAGAACGCGGTATTGGAGGAAGGGGTCGCCGTGACAACGTCTTGCCCTTCGTCTCCGATATAGCCTTGCACGCCCAGAATCGAAAACCAGAACTCGACACGCGTATCAGAACTGTTCTGAAAGTAGCTGTTGGGCACGACGAAGCCCCGGCTTTCCGATGCATAGTTGGCGTTGGCGATGCCCATCTGGCGCAGATTCGACAGGCACGAAACCCCACGCGCCGATTCACGCGCATTGGACAGGGCAGGCAGGAGGATTGCGATGAGCAGCGCAATGATGCTGATGACCACCAGCAGCTCAATCAGGGTAAACGCTTTGCGAATTGGCATGGCAGACTCCTGGCATGGTCGGATTGCGGGAAGAAGGCTGCTCAACGCGTCAACTCCACAATCACCGGATGATCGGGTACACGCACCACCCACACCCCGGCCCCCGCCCCCGGCCCCGGATGCTCCAGCGCGTCATCCACCGCATCCACCCCGCCGGTCAGCGGGCGGTAGGCCTTGAGCCCTCCCACCGCTTCGGCAAAACGCAGTGTCACCGGCACCGGGTCAGGATTGATGTCCTGCCCGGACGCGGGGTCCCACCCGGCTACCTCGTTCCAAAGCACCAGGAATAACCGGCCGTCCGCCTTCTGCAGCAAGAGGTGATGGACCGTCGTCACATCACTCTCGATCACGACGGCCAGCGCGCCCGGCTCGAAGCTCGCGGCGTCGGCGTGGTCATCAGCCAGAATCCGACGCATGTCGCGCACCGCTTCGAACGCAGGCTTGGGCGAGCCGTCACGATGGAGCAATGAGAACCCGGTGTCGTGCCGGGCGTAGAGGCAGTAGAGGTAAGCGCGGTCGAGCCCGTGGCGGAATGATTCGAGGAACAGCCGGGGCACGCCGCGGGCCTGCATCGAGATCGACGTCGGCCGATAGCCCGGGGCGTAGCCCTCGCCGCTGTTGTAGCCTATCTCGGTGAACTGCAGTGGCACGTTCGGGTAGTTGGTCGTTCGGCAGCGCTCGATCTTCTTCGCCAAGGCGTCGTTGTGCGTGATGGCCTGCCCGGGCTCTGGGTAGATGTGCTCGTTGCCGAAGTCGATGAGCTTCTCGATTGAGCCGTAGCCCGTGGTCGATCCCGAGAAGCTGAGGATCGGCAGGTGCTTGAGCTTCTCGTTGCCGCGGATCATGGCGTGCATGTCTTCCATGAACAGGCGGGCGCCGTGTGGCCAGCGCTGGTCCTTCCACGAGAAGTTTTCCTGCTTGTGCCACGGCTCGTTAGGGCCCTCGACCTGGTGCAGCGCGTCGGGCAACAGCGATTCGCAGATTGCCTCGAATTGCTTCATGGTGTGCCAACAGTTGAAGATGCCGGTGACCTTGTAGCCGCGGCCGCCGAGGTCCCGGATGTGGTCGAGCATGACGGCCCCGTCGCCGCGGTAGTCCTTCGTCTCCGCCGCACGCAGCCCCACGCGGATGTGCTCGATGCCAAGTTCTTCCAGCCGCGGCACGGTCAGGTCGCTGTGGCGTTTGTCATCGAAGACCACGACATTGATGCCCATGGAATCAAGAAAGTCCGCGGCCCGATGGGCGGGCATCGGTTCTGGCGCGACGTTGGCACCAGCCGACAAGGCTGCTGCCGAAAGACATAGCACCGCAGTCAGGACGAGTTGGGGGCGAGTGGTCATCATGGCGTATAAGTCGATGGCCTCGAAATGCTGCCGTGCGCAGTTAAGCACGCGGCCGCTAAGGTTTGTTGGGATCAGAGCGTGACGCCCTTGCGCGAGCCCCGTCCGAGGATCAGTAGGCTGCCTAGGCCGACCAGTGCCAAGGACGCGGGCTCGGGGATGACGGTGAGGATGACGTTGTGCCCATCCCGGCCGAGCTCGGCATCAAAGCCGTTGACTGAGCCGGTGAGGTTAGTTCCTAGATCGCCCTGAGTAAGGACCGACTGGAAGAGGGTGTAGGTGCCGGGGCCGAAGCCGCTGAGGGCGTTGAAGGTGAAATCTGAGAACTGCTGGCCGTTGAGTGTCAGCCCGCCGGAGGTGATGTCGATCAGGTCGCTCGTGTCGGGCGTGGCAAGGTCGATGGTAAACAGGGCACCCTCATTCAGAACCAGCCGCCCGTTCGTATGGGCGAACTCAAACGTCATGGTTCCGACATCAGTAACCGGGGCATAGCCGTTCGCGCCGGGCGAGAGACGACCGCCCGCGGCCAACGTCACGTTATTCGCGACACTGGTTGTGTCGAGGCCAGCCGTAACCGTGGGCGAGCCGCCCAAGGTCGCACCATTGTTGATGTTGAGTGTCGCGCCGCCGCCCACCGCACCTTGAAGCGCGATCACGGTCACCGTATCGCTGATGTTGACTACGCGAGTTGAGTTGGGGCCTGTGAAACCCGAGGGGCGATCGGCATTCATGACGACCGTGGACGCACCGCCGAAGGTGTAGCCCGAGTTCTGAGTCCGCACATTGTTCATCACTAGGAACCCGGTGCCGGTACCAGTGAGCGACCGCCGCATGTCGAATGCCACGTCAATCGTGATGGTGTTGTCGCTGTCCATCACGAAATCGCCACCGAGGTGACGCAGGGTGCCAGCACCCACCACGGTGAACGATTCACCACCAAACGTGATGCTCCCACTGTGGTCACGATTCCCGCTGGCATTGGTATTGACAGTGGCGCGCTCGCTGGCATCACTGAAGACTAGGTCGTCACCAGACCCGTAATTGCCGTCCCAGTTCGCACTATTATTGATGTTGTTATTCGTGCCATCCCCGGTCCAGTTAATGATCGCGCCATACGCTGGCGCGGTCATCAATGTGCCGGCTAGGGTGAGAGTTGTAAGGCTGTGTCGCATGAGTAAAACCTCCGCTAGTTAGGGAAACAGGAACCACAAAAACGCCATCAATCCGTGGCAGATAAAGAAGACAGGGCGTCCTGACCTGTCACGAGTTTTGCTTCCACGACCCGCGTCTGCGGGGCATCGGGCAGGCGGCCTTCGATACGGTCGATCAGCAGATCGACCAGCGCCTTGCCCATCTCAAAGTTTTGTTTGTCCACGGTGGCCAAAGGCTCGATCGGATCGTATTCGCGTTCCCACGAGTCCAACCAGTAGTTGTCGTAGCCGACGATTGCCACGTCCTCGTGGACACGTTTGCCGTGCAGTTTGCACGCCCGGGCCAAGGTGAACACTTCACCGTCCGACATCGCAAGCAGCGCATCGGCCGGGTCGTCACCCACGAGGTGATCCAGCAGATAGCCTGCCAAGTAACGGGTGACCATTTCGAAGTGCTGGGCGCTTGGCGTGCGCTCTTTGGGCATGCCTTGGAGCATCATGTACCGAGGCTTAAGGCCGGCCTCCCGCATCGCCCGTTCGTAGCCGGTCCGCCTGTCCTGCTTCCAATACACATCGAGCGGATCGGCCAAGACCAGCACAGGCCGGCGGCGTCCCAGACCGATCAGCCAACGCGTCAACGCATACGCCCCAGCGTCGTGGCCAGACGTCACACGATCGAACGCAGCGAGCCGGGGGTCCCCCCCGTAGGCCGTCACCGGGACGCCCGCCTTTGTGAGCAGTTCGAGGAACGGCAGCGCGGCGTCGGTGTCCACATCCGTGCCACGGAAGACTTCAGGGACCACCACGCCCATGGGCCGATCTTCGACCAGTTGAGCAAGCTGGTCAGCCTCGACGGTCGTGGGGTTGATGGTTAGCGCGTGAAAATCACGGTTGCGGATGGTCTGCACCACCCCTTGGGTGAGCCATTCCGTCCAGCCGGATTGCTGGTGACGTGGATCACGCTGGGACGCGGGTGTGAGGACGACGACCGTGCGCTGCATCACACCGTGTCGGCCGGATGCAGCCGACCCGACGATACGCCGAACCCTGCCCTGCGAACAATCGAGGACACCTTCATCCTCAAGCCGCTTAAGTGCCGCCCGAACCGTGCCTCGGGCTACCTTCAGCCGTTTAGCCAGCACCGCTTCGCTTGGCAGAGCGTCACCACGCTTTAATTGGCCGTTTTCCACCCACTTGCGAACACACACCTCGGTCCGGGTCCGTGGCGTTAGGTCTTGCGTTCGTAGTGTAGCGGTACGTGTCATCTTTAAGAGCCGCATTAAGCGATAATGTGAACCAGTTTTAACTTGTTCATTTATTGTACATCGCGGCACCCTGATGTCAAGCGCAATTTGAAGAGACATGGCCAGACAGGCACCCCGATCACTGTCGCTGATGGTGTGGATCAGAATGACTGCGTACGTGCTCCTACAGGGGATAGGAAAATCTGGAATCGGGTCAACGCGCGAGGTCACAGACAAGCCATCGGCAGCGGCTTAGTCGCCGCTGCGGCGCATGATCACCCATGACACGATTCAGGGATACCTCACATCCGATCATGCTGACTTGCGTCGGCTTTTGATCTTTTTCTTAGCGGCCTTGGAAACCGCTTTGCCGGCACGTTGCTCGACACTCTTCTTCAGGGCCGCCATCAGGTCGAATGTCGGCGGGATGTCTTCGTCGTCTTCGTCGGCCACCTCACGTGGGCCTTCGCCCTCGGCCTTGGACTCGATCAGCTCGCGCATCTGCTCCCGGTACTCGTCCTTGTATTGCGTGGGATCAAACTCCCCGCTCATGGACTTGATCAACTGCTCGGCTGCGGCCACCTCTTTGGTATTGGTCTTCACACCTTTGGGCAGGTCATCCCGGATCTCTTCGATGCCCTGAACCTCATCCGCGTAATGCATGGTGTGCAGCAGCAGCGCCTCATCATCGACAGCTTGGATCGCGACCAGGTACTGCTTCTGACGCATCACCATCTGAGCGACGGCCAGAGCCTTGGTTTTGCTCATCGCATCAATCAGCAACTTGTACGCCTTCGCACCGCCCTCGCCGGGGACAAGGTAGTAGCTGCGGTCGAAGTAGATCGGGTCGATGGATGTCAGCGTCACGAAGTCTGATATGTCGATCGTGCGCCCGCCCTCTGGCTTTAGCTGTGCGAGTTCCTCATCCTTGATGATGTCTTCCTTGACGATCAACATCCGTGCCCGGCAGTGTAGCGCCAATCGATGCCCAATGGAACAGGGTTTTCAATGGGCTGCTAGGGGTTGGGCGCTAGGGGTTCCGGGGGTGGGGTTCCGGGGGTGGGGTTCCGGGGGGATAGGGTGGCCGCATTCGGGGCAGGTTTTGCGGACGGCTTGGGTTGAGCCGCGCAGATCGTAGTGGCAGGCGGCGCAGGTTCCGGGTGGGGCTTGCGTCCCCTTCTCCAGAGCCAGTCTGATGTGAAGGTGAGGATGAGGAAGAGGTGAGGGATTGTTACACTCCTACGGAGCGCACTTCGTTAGATCATTACGAAGCGCGCGGCTCCGAAAAGCGCGTATGACTCAAACACTGAGAAAAACTGGCGGATTCAATTCCGAAGCGCAACACCGGGGTTCGAAGATGAGGCATCGCGGGCCGTGGGGTAGATTGAGGTTGTTCAACGACTTCAATCCCTTACGGAGCCCGCGATGCCTCGACACCAGCTTACCACGGACGACCGCTACCTCATCGCCGACATGCACCACGACGGCTTCTCCAAGGCCGCGATCGCCCAGCGGCTCGGATGCCACCGGGCCACCGTCGGTCGGGAACTGGCC
>JBGTLW010000274.1:0-7672 GCA_041743835.1 Phycisphaeraceae bacterium
AGGTCGAAGCGGTGCATCCGCCTGCCCGCGTCGGCAACCCGCCCGGCAAACGCGTCGCGCCGCCGCAGCGCGTACGCCACGTCGTTGAACCACACGCACGCAAGGTCGGCAAAACCCAGCGACAGCAGGTAGTCCGCAGCCATCTCGCCCGTGGCCCCGTCGTCCAGCCGGACACGCGGCACCGGGGAATGCAGCAGGTTGCCCGAGTGGTTGACCACAGGGCAGCGGCGGGCCAGTGCTTCGAGCGGGTCGTCTTCCCGGCCATAGACGATGACCCCGTCCGGCGGGACGCGCATGACCACCTCGTAGCCCTGCGGCGTCGGCTCGACCATCTCGAACACCCACCGCCGATCCGTCGTGGCGTACCGGCTGGCGCCCAGCAACAGGTCCGACCCCGACGGGGTGAGCAACACAATCCGAAGGGGTCTGTTCTGCCGCATCGCCGGGTATTGAACCACAGCCGGGCGGACACTTCAACGGAAATCCAGCGCCTCTCAACCCGAACGCCGCACCAAGCACACAGTTAAATGCTGGTTTTAAATGATGTTACGTCACAATTCAATGGCTGCGCAATACTTCCTAATAATTTCGCAAACCTGCCTTGCTTCCTGCTTGGGCTGGGTTAAGCTTAGGGATGTTCCCGTATCGGATCACGCATAGGCTCCCGACCCGTTGACGGAGCCGCGAATCATTGGCCCCTGTTTGGGAGGATACCCATGTCAAATCGTAAGCTCATGAGTCGTTGGACCCACAGCCTGCTGGCCTGTGCTGCTGCCGGACTTACCTTGCCCGCCGCCGCGGCCCCTGTGACCTGGGCGGGTGGCGAATTCACCTGGACCCAGCCGGACAACGATAGCTTCAACGCGACCTACAACAGCGGCGACGATGTCACGTTCGGTGCGGCCGGCGTAGGAGCGATCACTCTAGGCAGCGCCGTCACCCCCGGCTCGACGCTGTTCAGCGCTACTGGGTACAACATCAAGGGCAGCATAACCGACGCCTTCAACCTCGCCGGCAACGGCGCACTGACGATCAATCCCGGGGCGAGTAACTACACCGCGTTCACCGACATCCATGTCGATTCGCAAACCGATCGCACCCGTGCCACCTTCAACGGAGGCACCACCGTTCAATCCGGCACACTCCAATTGCGACTCAATGTGGGGGCTGCCACTGCCAACACGGCTCACGCTGTGTCGTTCGGCACCGGGGCGATCACACTTGAAAACGGCAGCACACTCCGCATGAATGGCGTCAGCGGAAGCGCGAGTAACTCTACCTATTTGTTACAGAACACTATCAACGTCAACGGCAGCGCCGAGTTCAATGTGGATCGTGGTGCTGGTCCAGTTGGCGGAACCAACTCGGGCAACTTCTCCGGCAGACTCGCGGGGCAGGTCAATCTGGCCGGGACGCTCAACATTGTTGCAAGCGGCGGCGGCGGCGGTGCGCCCAACGGCCCGCACGGCATCAGCGGCAACATCGTGATTAACCAAAGCGCCGCAGGCACACGGGCGATCATTCGTGGCTCTGGTGAAGGCAATCAGGCGCTGACGTTCACCGGCAACATCGTCGACGGTGCCGGGGCTGCGGGTAACACGCTACTGATCCGCACCAATGGAAGCGAAAGCACGACTCGTCAACTCTCTATCCTTGGCACCGCAAACACCTATTCCGCTGACACCACCATCGGGGCTGCTGCAACGGCAGCGACCGCAACAAATGCCGCGAGCGGCCTCCAACGAGCCGTGGTCGTCGGCGCAACCTCATCCCTTGGCACGGGCGATGTCGACATCCTTGCGGGCGGTCTGCTAACGCTCCAAGGCGCAGGCAACATCAACAGCAACGCCGTCCTCACGATCAACAACAACGGCTTCCTGCACCTCACCGAGGATGCCGACCTGGTCTTCAACAGCCTCAACTCGGTGTTCGCGTGGAATACCACCGCGAATGACTTGATCGCGCTGGATGCGGGCACCTACACGGTTGCCGAACTGAACAACTTCTTCGGCACCAATGGCGGCGGAAACGCCACGTTCCACGGCTTGGGCTCGATCACCGTAATCCCCGAACCCGCGTCACTTGTGCTGATGGGGCTGGGTAGTGTGCTGGTGCTCGGTGGCCGCCGCCGCGGATGATTGGGCAGGCCCGGTGCCGGGCCGTGACATTTGATCCTCCTACGGCGGGCCCGGTGCGGAAAAAGCGCTCGGCCCGCCGATTTGCTGGCCGGTGACCCATGACACAGCAAAAACCCCGAGCCGCCGCGTTCACCCTCATCGAGCTGCTGGTGGTCATCACGATCATCGCGCTGCTCATCGCGCTGCTGCTGCCCTCGCTCCAGACCGCCCGTGAAGCTGCCAAGAAGACGATCTGCGGGTCAAACCTCCGGCAGATCGCCATCGGCTACAACAGCTACGCGGTGGAGAACCGCGGGTGGTTTCCGGTCAGCGTCAAGACCGACGATTTCTACAGCAGCACGGCATATTTCCGCGGCTTCTACCAGGACGAGTGGACGCGGCAGAACGGGTTCGGCAACAACTCGCCCGCATCAAGCAACTACAACCGCCCAGGCCCAACGATGATCGCCCCGGCCTACGGCGAGCCGGAGATGTTTTTCTGCCCCAATAACCGTGCGTTGGGTAACAACCACCTCGACTTCACTTACTGGCGCAACTTCGCGAAGTTTCTCGACGCATGGACCGTCACCGGAAACCAGTGGAACAGCCAGCACGGCTTTAGCCCCAACTGGCCGGGTAACCGCTACGTCAGCTACCACCTCCCCTCGCGCGGAGGTCAGGTCAGCGGCGGCATCCCGCGTTGGATCGGGCCGATCACCCTCGAGGACCTCAACTTCCTCCCCGTGGCTGCCGACATGGGCCGGACGTACGGCTACCCGACCGGCGAACAGAACGACTACACCTCCGCCGGCGGGGTCTATGACTGGTTCCGCCCTAAGCACCTCGGGTCAAACCAGGTCACCCGGCTGGACGGCAGCACCCAGTCCATCAACCTCCGCGAGCGAGACGGCTTCTCCAACCTGAAGATCGAGAACGACAACCACGGCGTCCGCCATGTGGTGTACGAGGGGCCGCAATCGGTCCTCCGCAACATGCGCGTGGACTAACGGCCAGTCAAGATTTCCCCCTCACCCTATAGCCGGTGTCCTACGCACGCCGGTGCCTCGGATCCAGCAACGCGACCTTGCTTGCCGAAGCAGGTTGTCCCCGCCCCGTTCCCCGCTTCTGTTCTCAATCCGCGGCCGTGATTGCACCGGACACGCCAGCGATGCCTATCCTGAGTCAGGCGTCATCGCTTGCGACGCAAATGAAACCGCCTCCTTTGATGTAACCACTCCCGCGGGTCAACCAAACATCTGTGGTCTGAAGCGGTCGCAAGGCCCGTGTGCCAACGCCTGCTGAGAGATGAAAGGATGGACACGCCGATGCAACGACGATCTGATGCAAGCCATGTGAGGCCAGTGCTCATTGCGCTCGCGGTCCTGCTATTTGCCGGCCACATCCACGCAGACCAACCGTCACAACCGGCGATCAGCGCCGCCGAGGTGACGATCCCGCAAGCACCGTACGCGCAGGTGATTCTCGACTTCGATGTCCCGGCCGCGGAGCCGGTCAGCCCTTTGTTTACCCAGTGGCGTTACATGGGCGGGATGCGCGATGGGCGGATGCGCATGGACCAGGGCCTGGGCCTGCGGGAGCCCGGCGGATACCTCGCAATCACCGACGGGGTGCTCAAAGGCACCTTCGAGCACATGCGCCGATCCAGCCGAAACGATGCCCGGCTGGCCACGATCACGATCGACGCACGCGTCAACGGGAATCAGATCGAAGGCACCGCCCAGATCGGCGAGCATCACGGCAAAGTCACCGGCCAGATCATGCCCGACGCCGCACTCACGCGATCCAATGCCCTCCCCCACGACAAAGGCTGGCCAAGTTTCCTTGGCCCGGTCAACACGGGAGTCGCTGCACAATCAACCGGTGTGAAACTGACTGAAACGCCATCCGCCGCTCGCCTCATTTGGAAGACCGAGGAGACGGACATCGGCCACGGGATCGGCGCGATCTCCCGCTTCATGCACACCTGGCCGCACGCCTCCACCACGCGCACCAGCACCGGGTCGTCCTCGCCGATCCTCGCTGAGGGGAAGGTCTTCTTCTCGTATTACGTCCCGTCAGCAGCGCGAGAGAACCCCGCGCGGCTCGCGGAGTTTGCCGAGGCGTCCGGCCTGGCCGTTGCAGACCTGCCCGACTACGCGAAAGAAAAGATCGACCTGGCCGCCGACGACATCGTGCTCGCGGTAGATGCAGCCACGGGGAAGACGCTGTGGAAAGCGGTGATGAAGGGCCGGGGCATCAACCATCAGCACCACAAGGAAGGCCCATTCAACATGACCCCCGCCTATCACGACGGGCGGGTCTTCGCGATCGGTATGTCGGGCGCGCTCTATGCATTCGCAGCGAAGGATGGCACGCCGCTCTGGGAGACCCAACTCGGCAGCGGCAGGGCGATGTGGAGCGCGTCGGTCGTCGCTTTGCCCGGCGTGGTCGTTGCGCCAAGCGGCGGCGTGTGGTGCGGGTTCGACCCGGACACGGGCAATGAACTGTGGAAGTCTTCGATCCGCTTTGTGAATGCAGCCGTCGCGGTCTGGCAGCACCAGGGAAAGCACTACATCATCAGCGGCAGCGGCGGGAACCTCATCTGGGATGGCACCGCTGAACACATCGTCTGCCTCGACGCCATCACCGGTGCCGAGGTCTGGCGCGGCGACATCCCCGACCACCCCGCAGCCATTTACTCAGCCGGCCGCGGCTCGGGCCCGGGCGGGATCACGATCCACGGCGACCACCTCATCGCCTACACACTCCACGTCTCCGCCGACGCCGCCTCACGCACGGATCGCCGCAACTCCGCGAAGCAAGGCGTTTCCGCGTGGAAGCTCTCGCTCCACGGCATCGAAAAGCTCTGGGACATACGCGGCGAGAATCTGAGCAACGGCGAACACCTGCCCGTTGTGCTGCGCGACCGCTTCGTCGTCATCGGCGATCTGCGCGTCATCGACCTCGCCACCGGCCAAGTCATCAGCCAAGGCAGCGGCGTCAAGCCGGGCAACGGCGGATACCTTCAGGCCATGGAAGACATGCTCTTCGCCCGCCGTGACGGGACGCACGGCTCGATAGAAACAGGCATCTACAAGGTCGATGAGAACGGCCAGATACGCGACCTGCTGGACGGCGCTGCATGGCGGCCAAGCTTCGGCGGCGCGACCACCAGCTACCACCACCCGATCATGTACCCCATGCTCGACGGCCGCGTATTCCTGCGCCAATCCGACGGCATCTACTGCTGGGACTTTCGTGCTGAGTCACGTCAATGACTGTCAGATGCGAAGCGTGGTTGAGTCATGGTCTCTCTCTGCATCTCTGCGCCTCAGCGCCTCTGCGTCCGCCATCCATTCCACCATCGCCACGCACGACTCGTAAAACAGCGAGCGGTTATTTAGCCAACTTTGCCATCTCGTACAGCAGTTGCGCATTGGTCTGGCAGCCCAGGTGGAAGCGGGCGAGGGTGAAGTGTTCGTCGGGGCTGTGGATGTTGTCGCCCTCGAGCCCGAAGCCGATGAGCAGGGTGTCCAGGCCCAGGGTTTTCTGGAGGTCGGCCACGATCGGAATTGTCGCGCCCTCACGGATCAGCGCGGCCGGCCGACCCGCGGCCGAGGCAATCGCCCGACTTGCGGCGGCGACGTAAGGCGAGTCCATCGGCACACTCACCGGCCAGGCCTCGCCGTGGTTGGTCAACTCCCACCGGCAGCCGCCGACCTCTTGCGATTCAATCCATCGCGTGAACTGCTCCGCGACCTTGTGCGGGTTCATCTGCGCGGGGATGCGGAAGCTGACTTTGGCGCCCGCGAAGCTTGGGATCACGGTCTTGGCCCCCTCGCCCATGAACCCGCCATAGAGCCCGTTGATGTCGCAGCTTGGTCGGGCCCAGCGTCGGGCCATCGCGCCAAAGCCCGACTCGCCGAAGGACTCGCAGCCCACACCCGCGAAGAAGGCCCGCTCGTCAAATCCCAGCGTTTGCCACTGCGCTTCTTCCTCCGGCGTGATGGGTGCGACGTCGTCGTAGAAGCCGGGGATGGCGATGCGGTTGTGCTCGTCGAACAGCTTGCCCAGTGTGCGTGCGAGCAGGGTCGCGGGGTTTGCGAGGCAGCCGCCGAACATACCCGAGTGCAGGTCGCGCGACGGGCCGTGGAGCTTGACATCGAAGTAAACCAGGCCACGCAGCGCGTAGGTGATGGCGGGGACCTGCCCCGCTGCGGGTGTGTCCCACATGCCGGTGTCGCACACGACCGCGACATCCGCTCGGAGCGTGGCCTTGTGTGCTTCCAGGAACGGCGGGAGGTTGATCGAGCCGATCTCCTCCTCACCCTCGATGAGGAACGTCATCGGGACGGGCAGTCGGCCGTGCGCTTGCTTCCACGCGAGGCACGCTTCGAGCATGGTGGCGGTCTGTCCCTTGTCATCGAGCGCGCCGCGGGCGAACACAGCCGGGCCTTGCGGCGTGTCGCGGATGGTGGGCTCGAAGGGCGGGGTTGTCCACTTGGCCACGGGGTCGGCCGGCTGCACGTCGTAGTGGCCATAGAACAAGACGCGCGGCGCGCCCGGCACGAGCACATCCTCCGGCCCGGTGGTGGCGACGACAGCGGGGTGACCGGCGGTGGCCATCACGCGGGCCTCAAGCCCGAGGCTGCGCAGCGCATCAGCGGTCCACGCGGCACCGCGCGCGACATCTGCCTTGCGGGCTGGGTCCGTGCTGATGCTGGGGATGGACAGCCAATCGATCAGGCGCTGGGTTGCGGCTGCTTTGTTGCTTTCGAGTTGTTGGAGGACCTTGTCAATCATGTGTGTTTCTGGATATCGACTTCGACGCGGCTATTGACCACGCGGACGGGGAAGGTGCGGACCGGCGGCTCGATGTCGGGGTAGTCGATGTTCTTCCCGGTGTCGAGGTGGTACGTGTAGCCATGGAACGGGCAGGTGATGACTTTGCCGCGTCGCTCGCCCTCGCCCAGCGGCAGGCCGGCGTGCGGGCAGATGTTGAGAATCGCGCGCAACTCACCCGCGACATTGAAGACCACGACCGGCTGATCGTTTGCCTTGGTGCAGACCTGCGCCCCATCAGGGAACTGATCTGCCGGTCCAACGTCTATCCAATCTGCCATGCCGCCAACTCCGGTGACTGGGACTACTGCATTGAATCATACCGACCCGCCACACCCCCCGCCGCCGGATATCGGCCCGCCGCAATCGCCCCTGAAGCGTGCCGAAGTGCTTGCAACCGCGTGTGGGCGTAAGATGGACATGAGGTGTGATATGCACAAGACATGGTTAGCAACGTGGGTGGCGGGTTTCATCAGCGGCACGATGCTGGTCGGGCCTGCGTGGACGGAGGATGCGAGCCCGGCCGAACCTCAAGCCGAGCAACCGCGAGCGGAGGCGGCTGCGGTGTCGGCCGATGAGCCGGTCACCGTGGAGGACTTACAGGCTGAGATCGACGCGATGCTATCGCCCCAGGGTTTGGTGAATCCTGGGGCTGCTGCGGGTGCGGGGAGTGCGACGCTTCCGGGGGCGGGGGCGCTTCCGGGGGCGGGGCG
>JBGTLW010000275.1:0-18799 GCA_041743835.1 Phycisphaeraceae bacterium
GGTGCCGCGTGCGCCGACGGCAGGCCAAGCGTGAGCAGAGCGACGCAGGCGACGACAAGCGACAATGTGCGATTCATGACAAAACCTCCATACAAGAGAAAAAACAGACGCGAAACATTTACGGGCGGAAACACTCCGCCCGTATCTTGACTGGTCCTCATCATCGCGCAGTTCCTTCCGGCCCTGCGGCTTCAGCAGCGGCGCGCGGTGCTTTGCCCAGCGGGTTCTCAAACCAGACCACGCTGAAGATGTTCTTAGGCAGCTTCTGCCCCGGCACGCGGGTGTAGTGCTCCTCCACGTTGCCCACGATGTCCAGCGTGCCATCCCCATCGACGTCGGCGAACAGCAGGTGGTCCCACTTTTCACCGGCCCACTGGTCGTAGGTGTTGGCACCGTCGGACCACTTGATCGGGTGGAACGACCAGCCGTCGGGGCTGAACGGGTCGCCGGTCTGCTTCATCATGAACACGCTGGCCTTATCTTTGGGCAGCAGGCCGTCGTGATGGATCAGCGCCGCGACGATCTCCAATTTGCCGTCGCCATCGAGGTCCGCCATCTTGATCGGCCTGCCAAGCCACTGGCACCACTCGGGCTTTTTGATCTGCGTGCGGGTGAACTTCACCTGCCCGCCCTCGATCGTCTTGCGGAAAAGGTGGATGTGGTTGTGCGTCTGGGTCGCAAGGTCCGCCAGGCCGTCGCCATCAAGGTCGCCCACGGCGATCTGGGGCTTGGCGTAGAACGCGGGCGAACGCCAGATCACATGCTTGCGCCATGGCTTATCCGCGCCGGCCCCGAGGCCCGGGTTCTCGTACCACACCAGCGACTGCTCGAACTTGGGCGTGTCCCAGTCTGCGTCGGCGTTGAGGATGTCCAGCAGCCCGTTGCCGTTCACATCGGCGGTGACCAGCCCGTGGCCCGACAGCGCCTCGGGATCGACGAAGCGCGTCGTCCATCGCTTGAGGTCGCGGGGGTTGCCATCCTTGGGCGCGGAGAGGATGCGGATGCCCGCGTATTTTTTGCTGAGCGGGTGCTTGCGTCCACCAACCAGGACCTCAATCCGGCCATCGCCGTTGAGGTCACGGGCTAAACAAAACAGATACTGTTCCCCTTCGGTTCCCGGCATGTGACCTGAATTGGTCCACGCCGCGGGGTCCATGACCTTGTCGGGCGTCGGCCCCCACCAGATGCGGACGCCGGTGGGGATACCCTTTTCCATATCGTCTCCCTCGACCACAATGAGGTCGAGGTTGCCGTCCCCATCCACATCCCCGAGGCACGAGTACTCCGGGTTGCCGGTCTTGCCCAGCACGACCCGGGGCCAGGTCTTACGCACATCGCCATCAGGACCGGGATGAAATACGATCGTCTGCAGCCCCAGCCATTCGTCGATCACCGAGTAGTCATCGTGCCCATCCCGGTTCACATCTCCGGTATCCAGCGAATTTGCGATCAGGTAGTCATTGTGGATGTGGTGCATCTTCCACGGCCCGCTGGTGTGGCCAGCGGCGGGGCCTGACTCCGCAGCACACCACGGTGCCGTAAAAGCCGCAGCTACAACAAGCATCTTCAACATGACGGGCAGCATCATCTCAATCAACTCCTTATCGAATCAACGCTTAGGTGCTCCGATTCGTCGCTTGTGACTTCCACCAGACGGGGCGCAATGGTTTCGACACGGGGTTCGCCGCCGACGGGGCGGTCGGCTAAGAGCAGCTTGACCAGCCGCCGGCCGATCTCGACGTTCTGCTTGTCGGCGGTGACCAGCGGAGCGGTCTGCTCCCACTGGCGCTCGGGCAGTTCCTGCCAGTAATGGTCGTACCCGGTGATGAGCACGTCGTCCTGCGGCCGCAGCCCGAGCTTTCGCAGCGCGGCGGCGACGTAGGCCACCTGACCATCCGACGCGCACATCACCGCATCAAACCCGCCGAGGCGGCGCTGATAATCCACCAGGTAGCCGAGAAACTGCATCACGGTGGACTCGAACCGAGGGTAATCATCAATGTTTTCTGACAACAAAGTGGTGATCGGATCGAGCGGCTGCAACCCCGCCTGGGTCATCGCGTCGCGGTAACCCTCGAGGCGGTGGCGGACCCAGTACTGCTGGGCCGGGCTGCCGGGCAACAGATACACAATGCGGCTGCGGCCTCGCTGGAGCAGGTAGCGGGTAACCATCGCGGCACCCGCGGCATGATCTGAGACAACGCGGTCGTACGCTTCGCCGCCGATCGGATCGCCCTCGGTGACGATGGGCAGGCCGGCGTCACGCAACTGGGCGAGCAACTCGATCACCCCGCCCTGCCGGTAGGCCGCGGAGACGACGGCCACGCCACGCAGCGGGCGGTCCATCAGTTCTTCCATCGCGGCGGGGGCCTTGAGCGACACGGTGTCGAGCATGAGCGAGTTGAAGTTCTGTTCCCGGGCCTGGTGCATGGCCCCGACCTCGACAAAACTCTCCCACCCGGGCGAGGTGTGGTTCACCGCACTCTGTCGTCGGACGGTCAGGACGCCGATGGTCCCCGAAAGGATCGTTGAGCCGGTGCGGGGGACGGTGAGAACACTTCGCCGATAGCCCTGCTGCTGGATCACACCCTCTGCCTGGAGCTGCTGCAAAGCGATGCGGATCGTCCCGCGCGCGACGCCAATCGAATCCGCCAGCGCCCGTTCGGGCGGCAGATGATCGCCCACCGCCAACCCGCCGCTCCGGATCCGCTGACGCAACATCGCCACGACGCGCGCCGCAGCAGGTGCCCTGGCGGGGATCACAGTCGGGATAGGCTGAGTAGGAGACATATTTGGTACACGAGACTGTACCAAATATAGGTGTGTTGTCAACCATTTACGCCTTTTATGCCGGACAAGCGAGGCTTTCGGTATATTGAAACGGTCCAACACCCCCTGTGGATGGACCGGCCGCGACGACCCCCGGTAAGCTGTAAAAGATAATCGCACGCACCGCTTGAATGGGACCCCCACGAAACAGAGCCGGTGCATCACCGCAATTGAGGCAATTGAATGACCGCCGACCGTTTTGTACGTATCAGTCCGCGCGATGCCCGCTATTTCGAGTTGGACAATGGTACGCCGTTCGTACCCAACGGCTGCAACCTCGCCAGCGTCCGCGATCACGCCGATCCCGACGATGCCTTGGCCGCGATGTGCCGGTGGATCGACAGACTTGCGGGCTCGCAAGGCAACTTCATTCGCCTCTGGCTCGCCAAACCTCCGTTCGATATCGAGCCCGCTGCGGGTGCCTTCGATGCCGCGGCGATGGACCGCCTCAGACGCGTGATCGACCACGCACAGCATCGCGGCGTGTGGGTCAAGATGTGCCTCGAATACTTCCGCTACCTCCTGCCCCAACGCCAACGCGACCACCTGCTGGCTTCGCAGCCCTTCGCCCGGCTGATCTATCACGCGGATCATGGCGGGCCGCTCCACGACATGCAGGAATACCTCGATTCCACTGCGGGACGTACCCTCTACCTGCGCAAACTCGACGCGTATGCACGATCCTTCGCTGAGCATCCCGCGGTCTTCGGCTGGGAGCTGTGGAACGAGATGAATTGCGTGCACGCGAAGGGGTGGGAGGCGTGGACCTGCGACATGCTCGCGGAGTTGCGGAAGCGATTCCCCCGCCACCTGGTGATGCAAAGCCTGGGCAGCCTGGACAGTGATGGGCAAGAGAAGGATTACGAAGCGTTGTCAGCCGTTCCGGGTCAGGACGTGGCGCAGGCCCATCGGTATCTGGACGAGGGCGCGGCGCATACGGTGTGCCATGGCCCGGTGGACGTATCGGTGGGGCAGGCGATGGGAGCGATGCGGCGCTGGTACCCGGGCCACCCGCTTCTGCTGGCCGAGGCCGGCGCGGTTGAGCCGCGACACAGCGGTCCGTGGCGTCACTATGCGGACGATCACGCGGGCACGATTCTGCATGACGTTGTGTTCGCCGGGTTTTTCGTCGGCGGCGCAGGTGCGGGCCAGTGTTGGCACTGGGACCGGTATATCGATGCCATGGACCTGTGGCCACATTTTCGCGGCTTTCACTACGCCGTCGAAGGGATCGATTGCCCAGCCGAGCGATTCGAACCGTTCCTCCTGGAACTAGATGGCGTGCGCGTCTGGGGGCTTCGCGGACAAAGCGTCACACTGGCGTGGGCACGGGACGGGCGCTGCGACTGGCATAGCGAATTCGAGCGGCGCGAGTCCCCGCGGTGCGTAACCGACCTCCAAGTGGATTTGCCGATGCCTCGTGAGAATTGCGGGGCGACCGTCACGCGGGCCTTCGATCCATGGACGAACACGTGGCACGACGCGGGCGGCGGCTGGCCCGACTTTCGCCGGTCGTTGGTGATGCGCGTCAGCGGGTGAGATCAACGGCCATGCCATCGACAACGTTGTTGATTCACCCTATGGCGGCACCCCCCGCCCACACGCTTGGCTCCGGGTCATGGACCGCGGCCGAGGCGTTGTCCAGCGTCGGCAATT
Source organism: Phycisphaeraceae bacterium (assembly GCA_041743835.1). Taxonomy (GTDB): domain Bacteria; phylum Planctomycetota; class Phycisphaerae; order Phycisphaerales; family Phycisphaeraceae; genus JBGTLW01. The sequence goes on from JBGTLW010000275.1 coordinate 4,486, forward strand.
CGTGCAGGGGCACAAAGCGCTGCGAGGCGTGGGACCATCGGCCGAAACGGACGGTCAGTGTGTGATCGATGGGGGTCAGCGGCAGAACCCGAACCGTGAATCCACCATCGCGGGAAGGCTCGGTTGTGTTGAGTCGATGTTCGGCCAGGCCCGGGCCCACTTCAAACGCGTGGTCCTCTGTGTGCAGCACGCCGCAGCCAGCCTTGAGCGTGGTGACCTGATCGGGGGACACGCTTGTGACGGTACTGCCCGATTCCCAGACACCCTTGGGGTCGAAGATCAGGTCGAACTGGCAGGGGATGCGCGACAGGGCCTCGGCGTTACTGGTCAGTCGCAGGGTGATGCCGCTGTCGATCCGCCGGACCTCCAGCGCAAGCTGCAGCGGGGGAAGCCGCCACTTGCGGCGTTCGCCGCCGTCGGCCACTCGGTAATATTCGGCCGGGTCTTCAAACACGACGGGCCGACCCAGGGGCAGGTCCCATGCCGCGCCATGCTCCACCGCCGGTTGCGTCAGGCGCACGCCGATGGCCTCGCCTTGCTGATCGTGGATCGGTTCGAGCGCCTGCGGGCGAAAGGTGTGGTAGTGGAAGTAGCTGCTCCTGATCCGGATGCCGCGCAGGTACAGGCCACCGATGCTCATGGAGAAGGGTGTTTCGGTCCCCACACTCGCCGTCATCGAGATTTTGCCTTCCTCAAGACGCCAGAGGCCTGAGGCGGGAAACACCCGGTTGTATCGCCGCCGAATAGGCTGGGCGGGGACGCGCCGTTGGATCCGCTCGGGTTCAAGCAGCAGGTTGACCAGCAGCCAGAACACATCTGTTTCGTCGGCATGGTGAGCCAAGCGATCGGCGATGGCCGCCCACCGCCCGTTGCCATCACGATGGGCCATGTCAAAGAACGAGTCGGCCATGGAAACCGGGCGGGCCCGTTGGGATGCGTCCTGGCGGTGGGAGTGGATCGTCACGACCGTGTCATCGCTCCGCAGCAGGTGCTCGGTGAATTCCAGGCTCCTGCGGACGTGATCGAGCAGCGTGGGGCGGTCCAGATGGTCCGCCATCATCCGCAGGGCCCGGTTGCACACGGCGGTGTAGATCGCGCTGCTGCGCTCGGAGAACTGCCCGTCTGCGTCGATGTCAATGCCCTCGGCAAGGACCGCGTCGATATACGCCTGACTCTCGAGCCCGGGGTACAACCGCTGCGCATAGGACAGCGCAGACGCGACGACCCAGCGGTGGTTGGGCGTTCGGAAGCCGCGCCCGATGATCCCCTTGGCTGCGGGTTCCAGGAAGCTATCGAGCGCATCGGCCAGCGTCGCGGCCTGTGGGTTGCCTTCGTCCGCGGCGCGGCGAAGCAGTTCGACGGCTGGGCAGAGCATTTGAACCAAAAACGCGGTGTCCGGCGGCGAGTCGAAATCGACCTTCGGCAGATCGATCAGCCCCGTGGGCCGCTGGCAGTGCCTGAGGCCCTCGACGCCCAGCAGGAGGCGGCGGTGCAACTCTTGACTGCCGAAGTACGGCGACCCCTCCGCAAGCCAGGCCAGCATCGCCAAGGCCAGCACACGACCGCCGCAGGTGTGGTCCACCACGGCGAAGCCGTACTGACGGCCCAAAAACACCCCCGCGTCGGGCCGATCCGGGTCGTCCACCTGATGGATAAGGTGTCTTTCCACGGCATCAGTCGTGACCCGCAGCAGGGATCGGTAGTTAAACATCGTGTATTCCGGGGCAAATGGTCTTTGGTTCATCAGGCTTGGACCTATGACTATACCAAATCTTGAGCGGCAATCATAAGCGGAATGACCAAAAAAATATAAGAGTATTGACACTATCTGTGATTGTGGTATAGTTATTGAACCAATGACGACCCTTTCCGCCAATGACGCCTTGCGTGCCCCGGCCACGAGCCGGGTGGCGGCACTGCTGCGGCAGCGGGTCCGCAGCGGCGGGTTCTCCGTCGGGGACATCCTCCCCGCTGAGCGAAAGCTCGCCGAATCCATCGGCGTGGCCCGCAACACCCTCCGTACAGCCTTGCAGCAACTCGAAACCGAGGGCGTGATCATTCAAGACGGAAACCGCCGACGCATCAGCTCTCTGCCGCCCGCGCCGCGCGGGTTGCTGTCGGGGACCATCGGTATTGTCGCGCTGCGGCGCGATGACCGGGTCAGCCATCGCGCGCCCGGCTGGGAAAGCTTCGTTGAGGTCGGTGCCATGCAGCAGGCCCGTGGCGCCGGCTTCAACACCCTTGTGCTCCACCCAGAATCGCTCAAAGAGCCGGGGGGCATCGACGATCTGCTCATGCAGCCGCCGCGTGGCGTTGCGGTGTGTTCCGGCGCGTTCCGGCACCCGCACGTTCTGGAACTGATCCAACGGTTTGAAGCTGCCGGGCTCCCCGTCGTCGTCGAAGGCGAGTTGCCGGGAACCGAGCGCTTTGACCACGTCGTCTCCGACCACGCGGCCGGTGCAGCCATGCTCACCCGCCTGATGATCGAGCGCGGGCGCCGGCGGATAGCCTACCTGCTGCCGCGCGCCGAGAATCGCCGCGACTGGGTGCATCGTCGGCTTGAGGGTTATACCCGGGCCGTGAACGACGCCGGCATCGAGGCGGTCGAACCCATCCTCACCGGGCCGATGACCGAAAACACCTCCGACCACGATCGCTTCGAGGTCGCGGTCATGCAGATGCTCGGCTATCTGGTAGATCATCGCCAGCGCTGCGGCGGGATCGACGCGCTGCTGACCGCGTCGGATGCCCAGATCTGCATCGCCGCCGCCGCCCTCCGCAAGCTCGGCCTGGTGCCGCAGAAGGACGTGCTGATCGCTGGCTACGACAACTTCTGGGAAGAGTTGCCCGAGCGCGCGTTTGAAAGCACGACGCCGCTGGCGACAGTGGACAAGGACAACGTCGAGATCGGCCGAAAACTCGTCTCGTTACTCATGCAACCCCGAAACCCCGGAGAGTCACCCCGTGTGGAGGTGGTGAGTCCCCGGCTTATTCAGTTGATCCCGGAAGAAAGTTAGCTCATACGTATCGCGAGTTGGTTCTATTCAACCCCTTATTGAGGAGACATCATGTTGACAATGCTTCAGAACAGAGTTTGGCAAACGACAATCGGTGCAGGCTTTAGCCTTGCGCTCCTACTAAGCCCGACCAACGCGGTTGGGGCTGTGCTGTCATGGGACCCCGGGATCACCGGCGCCGCCGGCGGCGGGGCAACCACCAGCGAGGCGACCGAGTGGAAGACGTCGGGGGCTGGCAACGTGTGGTGGAACGGCACGAGCAATGTGGCCTGGACCAACGGCAACGACGCTACATTCGCAGGTACGGCGGGCAACGTCCGCCTTGGCGGTAACAACGCCACAATCTCTGTCGGCACACTCAACTTCGGCGTCAGCGATTACACGATCGATCTGAAGGACTTCACCGATAACACCGCAAACAACCTGACCGTTACCGGGATTACCGGGTCCTCTGCCACCATCACCAACACCAGCGGCACAACTCGGAACTTCACGATCAACAACGCCACGGCTCAGGCTTGGAGCGGAGCGATCACAAGCCAACGGATCGTGCTCATCAAGCAGGGCGTCGGAACCCTTGGATTTTCAGGCACGCTGCCTGGTGGCTTCGGCGCAAACACGCTCGATATCCAGAATGGCAAGGTAGAGTTCACCGGCACCGTCAACACCCAGACGAGTGGCGTCGTCAACATTGGTGCCAATGGCACCCTAGATCTACGGGGTAATTATCTGGGCGTTTCCAATGCCAACGACGGCTTCCGTCGCTTGGCCACCGCTGTCGGTAGCACACTGACTTCCTCGACAGGGGGTACCGCGGATGTACGGTTCGGCTTTGGTGGGCAAACCCACGATGTCAACGGGACCGTCAGTGGCGACCTCCGTTTCCGCTTTAACCGCGGCGGCGGCGAGGTCCTGAACATCGGAGGCGACAACAGCTTCACCGGCGGCATCTTCTTCAACAACCTCTTCAGCGGCAGCGGTACCGTCAACGCCAACCACGACAACGCCCTTGGTACTGGCTCGATCAACTTCGGCAACGCCAACGGTACGGCCAGAGTCAACCTCAGGACCGCCGCGCCCTCCATTGGCTCTCTCACCGGATCCGGGGCTGGCACGCGGCAGATCGTCCTGGGTAATACCGCCGTCGACACCACCGTAACCATCAATCAATCCGTCGACGGAACGTTTACCGGTGTCATCAGTCAATTCGCCGGCCAGACCGGCTCGCTGACCAAAGCCGGTGATGGCGTCCTCACATTCACCGGTGCCAACACCTACACCGGCAACACCACCATCAACGCTGGCGGACTCACCCTCGGCAGCGCCGGCGAACTACGGTTCGGCATTGAAGATGGCAACATCAGCAACCGTCTTCTAGGCACGGGTGCGGCCACACTGAACGGCCTGTTCCGACTCGATGTCAGCGCACTGACCGCCACCGTCGGCACGTGGAACCTGGTCAACGTTGCCACTCTCACAGAGTCGTTCCACGCCACCACCTTCGGCTTGGCGTTCACTGACAGCACCGCCTTCGCAAACGCCGGCGGCGGGTTCTACACCAGCGGCGACTGGACGTTCAACACCGCCACGGGCAACCTCACCCTGATCCCCGAGCCGGGGTCGCTGGTGCTGTTGGGGCTGGGAAGCCTGTGCCTGCTGGGTGGTCGCCGTCGCAAGTAAATCATTCCCGCGTCGGATGGCCTGCCGGCGATCCGATGCTTTGATCGTGCGTACGACATGGGCCTTCGACGATATTGAGGTGAATCATGCCAAAGCCGAAAGCCTTTACACTCATTGAGCTACTCGTGGTGATTTCGATCGTCGCGGTGCTGATCGCCCTGCTGTTGCCGGCGCTGCGGGGGGCACGCGAGGCGGCGAGGCAGGTGCAGTGTCTGACTCAACTCAAGCAGACGCACCTGGCGTTCACGGTCTATGCGATTGACCACAGGTCCCGGGGCACGATCATCCAGTCGAATCCGAACAATGGGGTGAGTTGGTTGAGCGTCACGCGGTCGTACCTGGGGTCTCCGGGGGGCTTTGCGGGCAGCCCCCGGATCGTGTGGTGCCCATCAGACCCGTGGGTGCAGACGCGGATGCAGTTGGCGTTCGGGTGGCAACAGAACAGCCGCCGGGCGTCTTACGCCACGCCCTTTGTCGTGCCACTGACCTACGACGCGAGCGGTGTGAAAACGATTGAGGCCCAGGTGAGCGGAGCGATCGGACTGGACCGGGTCAGGCGGCCGAGCGAGGTGGCGTTGTTCACCGAGCAGCAGGCGGGTGACGCGTCGAACCTGCATAAAGCCGTGGAGGGCCTGATGCTGGGCGCCAACACCTATGCTTGGAGCGGGCCCACGGTGTACTGGCACAGTCAGTTCACCCAGAACTGGGTGTTTTTTGATGGCCACGCGGTCAACCGCAAAGACCGACCTCATGCAATGGGCTGGTGGGGCCCGGATGTGTTCATGCGTGACGGCACGACGATCCCCGCCGCATCCACGCGCCTCAACGTGTTCCAGTCGGCTTACGCGCCATGACCCTCCCACATCGCGGGCCACGGCAAGCTGCGGGTTGCGGAGCCGATCGACCTCGCCATCATTCGTGACTCAGACACCGGAGCTTTTGCGCATGAAGTTGTCCCTTGCATTCGCCCTCGCCGTTTTAGGATTGTTCGTCCTTACGCTGTCGTCAGCGTCGGCCCAGGAACCGATCAAGTATGCCGCGGGCGCGGTCCCCGAGGGGACGACGATCGAGGGCACCATCGACTTCGACCAGGGGCCCGAGCGGCTGCTTGATGGGAAGGATGACACCTTCATGGTGCCCGTGGGTGGAACCGCCGGCCGGCAGTGGTCGCTGTTCCTCCGGTTCGATGAGCCACTCACCACGCTCGGTGGCGTCCGCCTTGGCAGCTCCGACCCGCACCACAACTACTACCCGAAAGTCATCGAGCTCCACGTCGATACCAACGGCGACGGCACCTATGACCTGCACGTGGGTACGCTCGATAAGCTCGGCCCCGCCAAGGCAACCGAGGGCGAGTACCTCTTCAACCGCAAGCCCGCAAAGGCTCACGGGCTGGAGCTGCGCACCACCAGCCAGAACGTCGCGGGCGTCCACCGCTCGTTCATGCTCAATCGGCTTGAACTGCTCTACACCGCCGCCAACTGGGGCCCCGCCGATGCGGAAGAAGCCACACCAGCCGCGCAAGCGCCCGCCGCTTTCAATCAGGTGGACATGGCCTTGCGCACGAACCGCCCGTTCCCCGCCATCACCGTCGGCGACGAAGACAAAGCGACCATCCGGCTGACCAGCAAAAGCCAGCAGACGCTCCGCCTTCACCCCCGCGCCACGATGACCGCCTTTGAAGGGCACAAGCAGGTGTGGACCGGCGATCTGGTAGAGCTGAAGGCTGGCGAATCCGTGGATGTGCCTTTTGCCCCGGGGTTTGAACGAAGGGGCTGGTGGGACATCGCGCTGTCGCTGGTCAATGAAACGCAGGACGCCCAAGCACAACGCCGCACAACGACGCTGGCGTACTTCGCTCCCGTCGGCATGAGGAGGGGTGAGGCGGGCGATGACATGCTCGTCGGCTTCACCGAGACGCTGTACAGCGACGCCACCGCCGAGGCCGGAACACTCGTGGGTGTGGACTGGTCGCGTGATGGCATGGGCTGGCCCGAAACAGAGCCCCGTGAGGGCGAGTTCGAGTGGGACCGGTTTGATGCATTCGTCGAGCGGGCCGAGCGCTTCGGCATCATCATGCAGGCCGGCTTGGGTTACACGCCCGGCTGGGCGATCATGCCCAAGTATCTTGAGAAGCTGCCCAACACGAACTGGCCAGCGGGCACACACCCGCCGCGGGAAGACGCCTGGCGTGCCTATGCCCGCGCCTTGGCCGAGCGTTACAAGGGACGCATCCGCTACTGGGAAACCTGGAACGAGGCCGACCTCTACGGCTTCTTCAAGGGCACCACCGACGAATACCTGATGATGCAGCGCGTGGCCTACGAAGAGTTCAAGTCGGTCGATCCGGACTTCCAGATTCTGACCTCCGGCTTCGCGACCATCCGGCCTCACGGCGGGCAGAACCACAACCCCGACATGCAGCTGCGCACCATCCGCGATGCCCAGCAGTATTTCGACTACCACGCGCATCACGAGCACGGCCACTTCGCCGGCTTCGCCAGTGCCATCGACGGCCCACTGGCCAAACTGCGTGAACACCTGAAAAAGGAGCGGCCGCTGTGGCTCAACGAGACGTCGATCGATGTGGGGCGTGGCGTGCATTACCAGGCCGAATCACTGGTGAAGAAAATCACTTTCGCCAAGGCACGCGGGGCGGCGGCGTACAACTGGTTCCACATGTACCGCCAGTCGCACCGCCACGATGCCGACAACTGGGGCACCCTGATCGGTGAGGAACTCCAGCCCCGGCCGCACTACGTGGCGTTCAACGAGGTGGTGCGCCACCTTCGCGGCAAGGCCAACCTCGGCCAACTCGACCTGGGGCCGGGGCGCTGGGGCTTCGCGTTCGGCGACACCGACGAGCAAGTCCTTGTGCTTTGGCGCGAGGCGAGCGACTCCTCCGACCTGCTGGTCGAAGTGCCGCTGCCGGCTGGCGCGAGCGTTGAGCGGTGGGACATGATGGGCAACCGCTTGGCCGCACCCGCGAACCAGAGCGGGGCCATCGTGCCGGTGGTCAATCGACCCACCTTTGTCGTCATCCGCCCGGGTGGGGATGAACGGGTCCGGGCGATCGCAGCGCTTGATCCCACAGCCAGCCGAGTCGAGGGCAACCCGGATGACATCCGCATCCGCTTCGCGGGCGAGGCACAACGATTTCAACCCGCGTTCGCCATCCAGCCATTGATCGCGGCTGAACCGGCCGGCGAACCTGTTGAGGTGCGTCTGGTTGCCGACACGGGTGAGTTGCCTTCGCTGCGGGTGACCAAAGCGATGCACGCGTTGACGCCTCACGCGGATCGGATCGCGCTGGATGTCACGCATGAAGGCCAGACGCTGGCCCGGCTGATAGTGCCCATCCTTGAGACGCGCAGCATCCCAGTGGGTGACCCCGCAGACCGTCGGCCGGATTTCGTGCTCGACCATATCGATCAAGTCGTAGGCTTCTTCCAACACGACCCGGCCAACGAGCACCGTGTGTGGTCGGGGCCCGAGGACCTGAGCGCCCGCGTCTGGCTGCGCCTGACCGACGACAAGCTCCGCCTGCGGGTGGTGGTCCGTGATGACCGAATCCATCAGCCACATCAAGGCCGCCAGATCTTTGATGGCGACAGCATCCAGTTCACCCTCGACCACCACAAACAGACCGGCTATTTCGAACTCGGGGCTGCACCGTCGAAGGACGGCGGCGTGACGCTGCACGCCTGGTCTTTGCCCGCTGGTCAGGATGACCCGACCGCCCGGATCGACGCGACGGTGCAAACCACCGACGATGGTCTGACGTACGACCTCGCGATCCCAATCGCGTCCCTGGGACTTACTGCCGCTGACCTGCGCGACAGGGTGCGGTTCAACCTGCTGGTGAATGACAACGACGGCCACGGTCGTGATGGCTACATCCGAATCGCTCCGGGGTTCGGCGATGGCCTCCACCCCGACCGCTGGCCAACCATCCGCTTCGAGTAATCCCAACAAAGCCGTGACACACCCGTCACGAAGACCCGAGGAATCGACACGATGTATAGATGGATTGACGGCGTTGGGATCAAACCCATGTTTAACAGATGCTCAGTTGTGATTACCACAGGCGTCGTGTGGACGATGTCCGCAGCCGCGTCGGCGCAGGATGTGCAATCACCCGCGGCTGGGGGCTTTGCCGCCGAGGTGGAACTCGTGCGGGTCAATTGGTTCGAGGAAATGGCTCAAGGCGGCGTGACGATGCTTGCGCTCGCTGCGTTGTCCGTGGCCATGGTGGCCTTCGCGCTCGAGCGGGCCGTCACGATTCGACGGGCCCGGTTCTGTCCGCCGACGCTGCTAAGCGCGGTGCTGCCGCGGGTACACCAGAAGCAGTACGACAAGGCGTTGCAGGCGTGCGAGCAGCAGCCCAGCGTGCTATCGGATGTGATCAGCCACATCCTCACGCACCGTAACAATGACGTGCGAGTAGTGGCCGACAGCGCAGGCGATCTGGCCAGCCGTGAGGTCGCGGACCAGCAGGAGAAGACGTTTCCGCTGGCGGTCATCGCTGCGCTGGCGCCCCTGCTGGGGCTTCTGGGCACGATGATCGGCATGATCGAGGCGTTCAAACTCGTGGAGGTGTTCGGCGACGAGGGCGGCGCGTCCATGCTGGCCGGGTCAATCTCCAAGGCCCTGATCACCACCGCCGCGGGCCTGACCCTGGCGATCCCGTCGCTGATCCTTTTCCACTTTTTCCGCAGGCGGATTCATAGCCAGTCCATCGCGCTTGAACGGGATGTAGATCGACTCTTCAATGCGATGTACCTCAAAACAGCCGAGCCCGAGGCCAACCCCCCTGCGTCCCAGCCGGTCGGCGGCGGCAAGGCACGGCAGGCGCTGACGGCGGAGGGGCTTGCCGGCACAAAGACCGCCCCTTCCGTGAACACCGATGGGGCGAGGAAGGACTGATATGCGCGTCAAAAACCGCAAGCCTCAAGGCATCGAAGTCCCAATGTCACCGCTGATCGACTGCGTGTTCCTGCTGCTGATTTTTTTCTTGGTCACCAGCATGATCAAGCGATGGGAACACCAGGTACCGGTGCAATTGCCCGATCAGACATCGAGCCTTTCCGACGAGGCGCAGCGGCCGGCGGTGGTCATCGCGGTCAATCGGCAGGGCGAGTTTTTCAAAGCCGCGGGCCTCGGTGAGTTCGGCCAGGTGCGTTTCACGCCGTTCCCGGACCTGGCGGTGATGCTGCAAAACCTCGCACAGGAGGAGGGGTTGGATGTGCCGCTGGAGATCGCGGCGCAGCGCGGCACACCGTTCCAAACTCTGCTGGATGTGATTGACATCTGCCGGCTACAGGGCTTTGAGCAGGTGTCTGCCCGGATCACCACGCAACTCGATGGCCGGAGGCGATGACCATGCGGATACGCTGGCGAAACGATGTGGACGGGCAGGCAGAGGTGTCACTATCGCCGCTGATCGACTGCGTGTTTCTGCTGCTGATCTTCTTCCTGGTGGCGACCATGCTCCGTGAGGTCAAGCGGGACATCGCGATCGATCTTCCCGAGTCGGAGGCGACGGTGAAGCTGCGGCCCGAGCCGGAGCAGGTTGTGATCGGCATCGATACAGACGGGCGGTTCTTTTACGAGGGGCGGGAGACGACGGTGATGAAGCTGCTTGCCAACCTCGGCGACCTTGCGGCGTCTTCACCGGATCGTCGCATCCGGCTCGACATCGACCGTGCGACGCCCATCGAGGCAGTGGTCGAGGTGCTGCACGCGTGCCAGTTCCGCGGCCTCTCAAACATCGGGATCCGTACCTATGACCGCTACTACAACTGACAAGAGCCGTCGCGGCCGCATTCGACGCGTGGGGCCCTGGACGATCTCGCTGATCCTCCACGGTCTGCTGCTGCTGGCACTCTTGGCGTTCGATCCCCTGGGCATCACCGAGATAAAGTTCAGCCGTGCGGATGAGCGGGAACGCACCGAGCAGGTAGCCGAGCGGGAACGGCAGCGGCAGGCACTGGAGCAGGAGCGGCGACAACGGTTGCAGCTCACGCAGGAGCACGCCGAGCGGCTCAAACGCGAAGCCGAGCGCCGTCATCGCGATGAACTGACGCAGCGCCTCGAACGCCTGATCGTGAACCGGCAGCGTGTCGATGAACTGAGGCAGCAGCGGCTGGCGGAGATCCATGAGCGTACGGCCGAGGATGTCCAAAGTGTGGTCGCCGCGCAACTGGTCGCGCAGGCCGAGACGCTGCAGCGCATGATGGAGCCGCTGACCCGCGAGGGCGCGGTGGTCGATCCCGCTGATGCATCGATCGTCCACCAGCGGGCGGAACAGGTCGACGCCATCCGCGAACTCGCCGAGCACTTGCGTGATTCGCCGCTGGATTCTGAGAAAGCCCGCGAACTGATCAATCACGCCCGCGATGTACGGGGCACGATGCTATCAATGGCCAACGCTGGTCAATTTGTGGATTATCACGCAGCCCGCGGCGTAGAGCACAGGGCCTTTCAGATGATGCAGACCGCGGGCCGGCTGACCAACGAGCCGGATATGGCGGGCCTCAACGACACAAGCACGGCCCGCGGCCCCGACGCACTGCCCGAAGCGGTGCAGCAACCGCCGCAATCGCTGTCGGCCGCGGATGCATACGACGCGGCCCGCGAGGTCGAGAAGCAGATCGATCAGGCCAACACCGAACTACGGGCCGCCTCGCTGGCGATGGCGCAGCGGACCAGCTTCGCCGAAGCCATGAGCAAGATCACCCAGCCGCAGGTGAATCGGCCGGACCTTGGCACCGAATTGCGGGGGACGCCGACCACCATCGGCGGGCTTAACGAGGTCCGCGAAACGCTCGAGCAGGCCCGCGGCGTCATGCAGGAGATGGCGCTCCGCTCCGAGCAAACCGTTCGCTCAGCGGAAGGAATCGTCAAACGTGGCGGCGACCAACAGGCCATGCGTGTGGAAGAAGCGCGCCTCGGCCAGATGCTCCGCATGGCGCGTCATGGTGAAGTCATCGACCTGACCGGCGTGATGGGCGGCTATGGCTCGGATGACCTGCTGCGCGACGCCGATCGCGGCGATGATGAATCCGATATGCAGCAAAGCGACAACAACCGCATCGTCCTCGAAGACCGCACCATCTTCGCCCACGCATTGCCCGGCCAGCGCTTCAGCGCCGCAGCCGATCGCCAAGGCTGGCTCTACCTCAACACCTGGTACATCGTGGGGCCTTGGCGTGTACCGGACATGCAGTATGAGCCGGTACACGAGCCCGAGACGGCCGTCGACCTCGATGCGATCTACTACAACGGCTACGTGGACGGCGATGGCCCGCTCGATGGCGAGCTCCGCTGGCAGTTCGTGCAGACCGAAGAGATGAGAGTCCAGCCACCCAACGTGCGAAGCGGTGCGGTGTGGTACGCCTACACGGAGGTCTACTTCGAGCAGGACAAGGAGATGCTGCTGGCTATCGCGTCGGACGACGCCGCCAAGGTGTGGATCAACGACATGGTGGTCTGGCACGACACGGGCCTGAGCCCGTGGAGCATGGGCGAGGGGTTTCGCCGCGTGCGTTTTCAACAGGGGTACAACCGCGTGCTGGTCCGGGTGACCAACGGCCCCGCCCACTGCATCTTTTCCGTGCTGATCTGCCCGCCCGAATCCGTCGAGCAGTCGGCATCGCGGGAGTAACTTAGCAAAGCCAACAAGCCAGCATCCCCATGAACACCACATAAAGACAGCGACAGGTGCCAGATGTGGCACGACCCCGGAGTAGGTTAGCCTGGCTGGAACACGCCAGGCCAAGTGCAGATCAAACCAGCAGCACGAAGAATGGTGAAGCCACAACACCGCGAACATCTCGATGGTCAGACCCGACTCGCGTTACTGACGGCGATGCTGCGCGGGGAGATCGAGGCGACGGAGGTGTACCGGGGAACATTCGCCGGTGGATTTCAGAGTCCATCCGGGACAACGGATAGCTTTCGGATACTGCTGGTTGAGTCGGGCCAGTTGAAGTACATCGTGGGCGGCCAGTCGCTGAAGGTCGGGGCCGGTGGGCTGATGCTGATTCCCCCCGGGCTCTGGCGGCGATGGGAAGTGGTCTCTGAGAGCGAGGCGGTGCTCTCATGGTGCATCATTGGCACGCCAAAGGTACCGGTCGATGTATCGATGCCCATCTGTCGGCAGGCCGAGGGTGTGCAGGAACACGCGACGATGCAACGATTAGGCGAGCAGTTTCGCCTCGTGCCCGATCGCGCGGCGCGCCTGTATATGGAGGGGGAGGTTAAGGCGATGCTCGCCCGGATGCTGGCTCCGACGCCGCACCCCCGGCCGGCGGGCGGGAGACGCCAGAGTGACCTCGCCATCGCCAGGGCGACGCAGTGGATTCGTGAGCATTTCGCCGAGGATGATGTCCTTTCGGCGCTGCACGCCCGCGTCGATCTCAGCGAGAAGTTCTTCGCCCGTCGGTTCAAGGCACTCGAACACGTCACGCCTCACCAGTATCTCGTCAGCGTCCGCATGCGCGAGGCCAGACGTCTTCTGCGAAACGATTGCGCACTGGTGAAACAGGTGGCGATGGCGGTGGGCTACAGCGACCCCTTCCACTTCTCTCGGTTGTACCGAAAGCACTGGGGCCACCCGCCCAGCGACGAAGCCGCAGCGCCGTCGAGAGGCGTGCAAGAGTGATCCTCTGATCCATCAGAATGCACTTTCTGATCATGGACAAAGGGGCAATCGTGTGATAATTTTCAGTCTGAAGCCTCAGAAGCTGGGACCTATCTATCTTCCCATGAAAAGGAGCAACAAGTGCAATTCCAAACCTTCACCGCCGCCGTCGTCGCGCTCGGCCTGGCGACATCCACGCAAGCAGCCCTGATCACCGGGACATCCGTCAGTGACTTCTCCGGCCAGTTTGACACAAGTACGACGTGGGCGGCGGCCAACGTCGCCAATGGCCAAGGATTGACAGGAAGCGGTCATACGAGCAGCACCGCCGCTGGCGGCGGGCACTGGCTTTCGAACGACACAGGGATAGCTGCAGCGTCCGGTTGGATTGTTATCGACCTGGGCGGGGAAGTCGCCTACGAAGTGACCGGGTTGCACCTTTGGAATTTCAATGCGTCAGGTACAAGTGGCTCCTTTAACAGAACACAGCGAGGCGCAGCTAACCTGGGCGTTCAGGTATCGCTCGATGGTTCCGATTGGGGCTTGCTGACCAATCCGAGCGTCGCAACATTCTTGCCGGCTCAGGCACCCGGCACCGACGGCTACCTGGGCGAGTCGTTCGCTTTTACGACTCCCGTCACCGCGAATTTCATCCGCCTGAACATCAACTCGAATCACGGCGCGACCAATTTCGTCGGTCTCTCGGAAGTCCAGTTTTTCGGAACGCCCATCCCCGAGCCGATGTCGGCAGGATTAATTCTGCTGGCGGTCCCCGCCCTGTTGCTAAGGCGGCCTCGGTAAACCCTGCCGGGTTGCAAGACGAAGGACGATTGATCACGGCGAAAGTCGCTCGCGTGCACGCAGCAAAGATGACCAACCTCCCCCACTTTGTCGAATCCTCCGCCGGTCGCTCGGTGGCGTATGACGTCGTCGTAGTCGGCGGCGGCACGGCCGGTGCGGCCGCGGGTGTGGC
>JBGTLW010000276.1:0-2368 GCA_041743835.1 Phycisphaeraceae bacterium
GCCCGCACGCCGGCAACCCCCCGCCGCTGGGCCGACGCAGCGCCGCCGCCCACAGCGCGACCAGACCGATCATGCAGATCAGCACCACCAGCAACATGATCAAACCGCCAAAAGCCATGCCCACAGTGTCGGCCCATCCGCCGCAGACCGCAACACGAGCCGCTTAAACCAGGTCGCACGCCTCGGCCGGCATCCAGTGGCCCTCTTTGTGCAGCCACTTCACGTTGCAGCCGATCGGGTTGGTCAACGGCGTGCGCACCGCGCGGCCGGCGAGCAGGTCGTCCAGCGCGTCGCGCAGCTCGTGTGTCGTGGCCTTGCTCGCGTCGCGGGGGCTGTTGTCCATCCGCCCGGTGTAACGCAGCTTCCGCTCGCTGTCGAACACGTAGAAGTGTGGCGTGCGCAGCGCGCCGTACGCCCGCGCCACGTCCTGCGAATCATCGCGGACAAAGGGGTACGCCAGCTTCAAAGCCGCGGCCCGCTCGACCATGGGGCCGAAGGCATCGTCGGGGTGGTCGATGGTTTCGTTGCTGTTGATCGCGATCATCGCCACGCCTTTAGGCGCGTACTCTGCGAAGAGCGCATCGACCCGCTGCTGCGAGCCGGTGACATAGGGGCAGTGGTTGCAGGTGAAGTTGATGATGAGCACCTTGGCGTCGGCCATGTCCTTGGGGGACCAGTTGCGGCCGTCCGTGCCGGGCAGGGAGAAGTCCGGTGCTGGTTTTCCCAGTTCGAGTGTGAATGCCATGTGGGGTTTCCTTTCTGATTTGCGAGAACCCAAGACGCGATACGCCACGCCGGGGGTATTCCGGGGGAGGCCGGGGGAGGCCGGGGGAGTTCCGGGGGAGTTCCGGGGGGGTTGTCGTTTGACGCATCGTAGCACTCATGCCCCGCCGCTCAACCCGCGTGCCGCGCATTTCACCAAAGCCTCATGGCGAGGCTGCGCGAGCCCACGCGGGTTGCGGGCTATAGTGGGGCATCTCAGACCCATGCGAACTCACACCAGAATGCGTGCTGCACGCAAGGAGCCCACATGAAATTACCCGACGACGTGGCCGCAGCCGTCGCGCCCGTGTTCGAGTTACTCCCGCTGACCGAGGCGATGCCCACGCTCGTGGTGGCAGATGGTAAGCCAGGGCACGCGGCCGCGCACCCAGCGTTATGCAGCGCGATCGAGGCCGCCATCGCGACGCCCGCCCTGCGCGCGAGGCCAGTGCTCGCGGCGGCCCTGTGGTTGTATGCCGACGAACTCGATCGCTCGCACACCATCAGCCAGGGCATCGAGACGCCGACCGGGTCGTATTGGCACGGGATCATGCACCGGCGTGAGGGCGACTTCTCCAACAGCAAGTACTGGTTCCGCCGCACCGGCAACCACCAGGCGATGGCCCGCGTGCCCACGAACGCATACGACCCCTACAAGCTGGTGGAAGACGCGGACCACGCGTACCACGCCGGCGACAACACCCGCCCGGCCGTCGTGGACCAGCAACGCGCCGAGTGGCAAACCCTCTTCACGTGGTGCGCAGAGCGGTGAGCGTAGCAACTGGTGTTATCTCGTCGCTTCATGATGCGCGCCTAGGCGCTGTGTACGGCGATAGACGCTGGGAGTCTGGCCGATCCAGCGTTTGAACACGGTGCTGAACGCCGCCGCCCCGGCAAAGCCGCTACGCACCGCCACCTCCAGCATGTTCAAATCCGTCTCGCGTAACAGCCGTTGAGCCAGTTCCACGTGCGCCCGCCAGATCGCGTGGTGGATCGACATGCCTACATAGCGGACGAAACGCGTCTCCAGTGTCCGACGCGAGCAGGTGACCGCTTGCATCACGTCGTCCACCGAGATGGGGTCGGCGGCATGCTGGCGGATGAAACGCAGCGCATCGGTGACCGACGCGTCGGCCTGCGGCAGCACATCGGTCGAGTGGCGGGCCACGACGCCTCTCGGCGGGACACGGATCGGCTCATCGGGGGGCTTGTCGCCTTCCATCAGCCGCCGCAGCAACGCCATCGCCTCATACCCGCGGCGCAGGGCCGAGGTGCTGACGCTGGTGATCTGCGGCTGGCACAGTTCGGTGTAGTAACGGTCATCACCGATGCCGATCAGCGCGATGTCTTCGGGTACGCGCAGGCCGGCCCGCGTGCAGGCGTCCACCAACTCCACCGCCGCCCAGTCCTCGCAGAGCATCACCGCGGTGCGTGCGGGCAAGGCGGCCAAGGCCTGGGGCATCTGCACGGCGCGCTGCGCATCAGTGAGGTTCGGCAGGTCCAACTCGTCTTCGAGCCGGCGGCAGGCGAGCCCGGCCTCGGCCAGCCGGGCGCGGAAGCCCCGGTTGCGGGTCGCAGCAAAAGCGAGGTGCGTCCAGGGGTACGC
>JBGTLW010000277.1:0-2380 GCA_041743835.1 Phycisphaeraceae bacterium
ATCGTCGATGAGCTGGCCGAGCTGGTCGGCACACGCGCGGGGAGCGACCCGCTCGATGCCTCCGCCCTGCGCGCTTCGGCTGCGGCCCTGGCGGGGAACCCCTGGGTGCGCGAGGTGCATCAGGTCCAGCGTGCGGCTGACGGCCTGATCCACGTCCGGGCGACGTTCCGCGAGCCGATCGCGGTGATCCGTCACGACGGGGGCTACGTGCTGGTGGACCGCGAGGGTGTGCGTCTGCCGGGCATGTTCGAGCGTCACCAGTTGCCGTTGCTTGGGTTGCTGGAGATCACGGATGTTGCTTCGCCTGCGCCTCGGGTGGGCGTGGTCTGGCCGGGCGCGGATGTGCAGGCTGGTTTGGCGTTGGCGGGTTTGATGCGTGAGCAGCCTTTTGTGCAGGACTTGGATGCGATCGAGGTCGCTGGGCCGGACGACCGCGGGCGGCTGAACCTGACATTGTTCGCGGGCAGGCGGGCGCTGCACTGGGGGATGCCGCTGGGTCAGGGTCAACCCCTCGAGCCGGCGACGGATCAGGACAAGCTCTATCGGCTCACCGAGCTTGCCGCGATGCCCGGCGGCCTCAAGGGCGACCCGCGCGTGGCGGTGCTCAACAGCGTCGGGGGGCGGTGGCTGTACCGCAGCAGCATCGAGCACGCCGAAGCCGAGGCCCGCCACAACACGCCCGGCCTCCCGTAAATGCTATCCACAGAGCCGCGCACGTAAGTAAGCGGTTTCCGGGCGGTTGCGTTGTGCCCCGGTGCGTGTGGTTGACCCACCCGCTCCCTCACGGTCGCGGCTCTGTTAAGGCATGGAAACGCAGTATTAACAGAGCCGCGCACGAAGTAAGCGGGTTCCGCATATTCGCGGGCGGAATAAGTCGCGGGGGTTGTGCGTTGCATATCATGTCATCAGCATGATCGCACCGACCACCCCGATCAATGAAGCCGAGCGCCTCGCGGACCTGCGGGCGCTGCGTATCCTGGACACGCCCCACGATGAGCGGTTTGACCGTGTGGTGCGGCTGGCGCGGCAGGTTTTCGGCGTGTCGATCGCCTACATCGCGATGATCGATGCGGACCGGCAGTGGTTCAAGGCCAAGGAGGGCTTGTGCGCGATTGTGCACGAGACCGCGCGGGAGACTTCGTTCTGTGGCCACACGATCCTGGGGGATGGGCCAATGATCGTGCCCGACGCGACGAAGGATGATCGGTTCAAGGACAACCCGATGGTGACCGGCGAGCCGTTCATCAAGTTTTATGCCGGCTACCCGCTGCGTGGGCCGGGCGGCCACAACATTGCGACGCTGTGCATCGCGGATCAGGTGCCCCGGCCGGGTGGCCTGACCGCTCAGGAGCTGGACACGCTCACGACGCTGGCGGAGCAGGCGGAGCACGAGCTCAACGTCATGGATGTCATCGCGTCGCAGCGCGAGATGCTGACGACGCGCAACGCCCTGGTCGCCACACAGCAGCAGCTCCAGCGCGAGCTTGAGGAGGCGGCGGAATACGTGCAGGCCCTGCTGCCGGACCCCGTGACCGATGGCTGCCTGCTGGCGGACCACCGGTTCATCAGTTCTTCCAAGCTCGGCGGCGACACGCTGGGCTACCACGCACTGGATGCGGAGCACTTCGCGGTGCATCTGCTGGATGTCACGGGCCACGGCGTGGGCGCGGCGCTGCTCGCGTCCAGCATCGCCAAGGCGTTGTCCCCGGCGGGGCGGTTCGATGTCGATCTGCGGGACCCCGGCTCGGTGCTCGGCGCGCTCAACGAGGCGTTCCCCTTCGAGCTGAACAACCACAAGTTTTTCACGATCTGGTACGGCGTGTATCACCGCCCGACACGGACGCTGCGTTTTGCGGCGGGCGGGCACCACCCCGCGTTGGTGATCGCGCCGCACGGCCGGGCGCAGCCGTTGGGCAAGCCGAACATGATCGTCGGCGTCGATCCGCTTTCGGAGTATCCGACCGAGTCGGTCGCGCTCTTGCCGGGCACGCGGCTGTACCTTTTCAGCGATGGGGCATACGAGGTGAAGAACGCGGACGGGCGGATGCTGCGGATCGAGGGGCTGACCGCATTGCTTGAGAAGCATGCGCACAGCGAAGGCTCTCCCGCGGACCGCATGGGCGCGGTGCTGGCCGACGTGCGTGCGTATCAGGATTCGCACCACTTCCTGGATGATGTGTCGTTGGTGGAGCTGACGGTGAACGTGTGTGGGTGAGGGTGGTGATAGAGCGCTGATGGGGGAGGACCGCTTACTTACGTGCGCGGCTCTGATAAGGCGGTTTGGTTCAGTGTCCGGTGTGGCCGAAGCCGCCGCCGCCGCGTTGGGTTGCGGGCAGTTCGGTGACGGTTTGCCAGACGGTGCGGGGTACGGGTTTGATGA
>JBGTLW010000278.1:0-3290 GCA_041743835.1 Phycisphaeraceae bacterium
CCCCCGTCCGCACGAGAACGAACGACGCACCGGATTCGTAAGAAAACAGGCCGTGTATGTTGACGGTGGCGTCCGCGACATTAGTGGTGAGAACACAGTCAATCAGAATGAACGAAGCGTGGTCCGTCGTGAGCGCGTTAACGTCATCGCCCGGAGTTATGTCGCCCGACGAACCGTCAGTGAACAGCTGACAACGCACCAGGGTCACTTCGATCGTGGACTCAAAAACTGCCATCGCGTCCCAGTTGCTCGTGATCCTGCAGTCTTCACACCGTAACTTGTGGCCGTTGTTGCTGTCTCTGACGTAGATTCCGTCAATGTCCCCGTGCAAGTCGCAGCGCTCGATAATCACACCGTCAGCAGACGTTCCCGTGTTGAGCGAAATCGCCACATTTGGAGTAGTGATGCCCAAATCAGAGAGCCGCGTCCTCGTGCCGGGCTGGAGATAGCCGATGTTGTCAATGAGCGTCTGTGTTCGCCCCGCGCCAATAACCGACACTTCTGTCGGCACGACGATGTTTGCGGAGGCAAGGCCGAACACCCCCGACCCGACGATCACCAGGCCCCCAGCCGACGCTCCCTCGACCGCCACCTTAAGCGCCGCCCCGCTGGTCGCGTCGTTGCCGTCGTGCTCGATGTAGATCGTCCGCGGCGGCAGGGCTTGCAGCGGCGTGTCCACGCCAGGCCCCTGCACCAAACCGGCATCCCTCGCATCCCGCACCACGATCTCCCCGCTCACATTGGTGTCGCTGCTGTTAGTCGATTGACCGTACACCTCCACCACGTCCGCCGCCTCCACCTCCTGCAACAGCGACGGCATCAACTCCAGGGTGCTGGTCGCGTCTCGCTTGGTCCGGCTGTAGCGGTCGCCCGCGTAGTCGTTGCTCGACCGCTCCACCACCACGTCCAGCGTGATCGGCCCGGCAAAGCCCGTAGGCACGGTGTAGCTGCCGAGCAAAACCCGGCTGCTCATGTCCTTGCTGCTGATCGCGATGGTTTGGAGTGGGTCACTCATCATTGCTTCCGGGGGTTATCGAGTGCCGTTGCGGCCCGCGAGGTAGAGGGCTGTGATCTCATCCGCCGACAAAGAGCGGCGGAAAACAAATGGCCGCTGCATCGCGAGCACGCCTGTCGCGGTGCCATTCGCATCCAGCGCCGCGCCAGAGACCCGACCGAACCTCATGTCAGCAGTCGATGTGTGCAGCGTATTTGCGTACGTTTTTGTACTGATTTCCGCGCCGTCGATGTATGTCGTGATCGTTGAGCCGCTGCGGGTCACCACCAAAAACCTCATGCCGACGGCTGGGGTGGCGAGTTGCTCGACGAGGCAAATACCTTCGAGCCTTTCGAGCGTCGTGCCGTTTGGGGATAACAAGAGATCGATCCTGCGAGACTCAAGAGGCAACCCCGCCGGAGCGTGTGCGATTGCCCACGACCTCTGCGACGACTGATTGTCCACGCCCCAGATGTGTCTAATTATCGACGATCCTGCTAGCCGTACGACCCGCAACCATAAGCCCACCGCGAAGTCGCCGAAGCCGCTCAGGCTAGCGTGCGGTGGGGCGGTCAGTGCGCCGTCAGGAAACGGCCAGCCTCGC
Organism: Phycisphaeraceae bacterium; assembly: GCA_041743835.1. Taxonomy (GTDB): domain Bacteria; phylum Planctomycetota; class Phycisphaerae; order Phycisphaerales; family Phycisphaeraceae; genus JBGTLW01. The sequence continues at coordinate 1,599 of JBGTLW010000278.1, forward strand.
GGCAGGAAGTCCTCGCCTGTCATCTGTCGGTCGTTTGGCGAGCTGTCCCAAGTCAGCTCATTAACAGCATCGACACTCAGAGGCCCAAGGTCTCGTAGGCCCGCCGGAGTCGGCACACCGTACCACGTCGGACCCATCGAAAGCACCAGGCTGTCATAGCCTCGCAATCGTCGAGCTTGTTGGATCGTCGTCGCCAGCATCAGGCGTCAGGCTCCTGCTCGGGCAAAGGCACCGGCTCGGCGTGCATCGTCGGGAACGGCTCATCGGTGACCGACGCGTGAAACGTCTGTGCCGCCGCCAACACCGACTGCATCAGCGCCGGCGCGTTGGCGTCGAGTTGTGACGCGACCGCCATCAGGTTGTCCATCCCGTGCTTGGCCGTGAGCGACGACAACTCTTGCAGGTGGTACGTCCACTGGTGATACGCCCGTTGCGTCGCGCCCATCGCCTGCTTGGTCGCCGCGACCAGCTCGTCCTGCTGCTGATCCGCCGCAGCGCGTCGAATGGCTTAATCTGCTCGCTCATGGTAGTGCCTCGATTGCCGCTGCCTCGATCTCGATCCTCGCCGCGTTGATCCCGCCGTGCCACGCGCCGTGCGGGCGCTCGCGCTCACGCTTGATGAGGGCGGCCACATCAACGCCGTGGTTGAGCCTGTCGCGTGTGGCCTTGTTCGTGGCGCCGAAATCATGGGCCGCTCCATTGAGCGTGTATGGATGCCCCGCTTGGTTGCGATGCACGAATACGCGGTTGCCCTCGATGATCGGCAGGGCGCGAGTAGTATCGACCCGAATGCCCGGAATCTGGGTCTTTGATTCTGGGTTGGCTATTACGTTGTCGCTGATAACCTGCCCGTCCGTCCGCCAGTCGGAGCCTATGGGCCAGCCCAGCTCGCTGGTACGGCGGTCGTTGGCGTTTAGCAAAACATTGCCAATTGCTTTGGACCCAGAGTTGTTTAGCGTGATTTGTATTGGATTCGCGTACAGCAAGCTGTGCTCGAAGACCAGCACGCCACCCGGCCGCACCGCCTGGTGTCCGCCATTGGAAATCAAGCATCGCCGAAACGTCGCCCGACCCAAGTGAACGTAAGCGTTGGGGTGGAAGTCCCACTGCTCCGACTGCACGCCGTTGGCATCAGTGATCGTCTTGACGCCTCTGCCGTTGTTGTCGAAGAGTGTCTCGATGACGAGGATGTCGGACTCCTCACCCGCGACGTGCATCCCGTGCATCCCCGGCGGCGCGTCGATCGCGATCCCGCGACTCACCGTGCCTTTGGCGTTGCTGAAGCTCAAGGGGTAGGTCTTAAAATTGCGGATGCCTTTGCAGTCCTCGATCAAGAAGCCCGTGACGTTGGATGCCGCGATCCCCGGCGACTCAACGCCCACGACCTGGCTGTCATTGGCCATCGTGACGTGCCCGACCTTGCGGCGCGGGCCATCCGGATCGCTCCGCACCTGCTGGCCCGGCTTGAGCGCGATGTTGCCAGCGTGGTCGCCCTTGAGCACCACATCCTTGCCCGTCGCGATCGCCGCCGCCACATCACCGCCAGCGGGCACGGTGATCGCGTCAGGCTTGAGCTCGCGCGCCAGCCAGCCGCCATCGACCTGCGGCGGCTCAACGACCACAGGAGGCTCGGCAGGAGGCTCACCCGGCGGTGTCACATCAGGCGGTTCGACCGGAGGCACTTCCGGGGCT
>JBGTLW010000279.1:0-5461 GCA_041743835.1 Phycisphaeraceae bacterium
TCCCAAGGCGCCGGAACCCGCGAACAGGTCGAGCACGCGCGCGCCTCGGAGGGCATCCGCGTGGACGAGGCGACTGAATAGGGCCTCGCGCACGCGATCGGTGGTGGGGCGGGTGCCCATTGCGGGCACGGCAATGCGCCTACCCCCATAGGTTCCGGCAATGATGCGCGTCATGGCACCAGCGTAGACGCGTGTCTTGCCTCGGCATGTCGACTATGGTGAAGCGAAAAGTGACCAGCGACGAGGGACCGACATGACAACGAACGCGGACCTTGCGTGGCCGCAGCGCAGGATCCTCGCGCTCGATGGCGTCCGTGCCGTCGCGGTGTCGGGCGTGCTCTTCGCTCACCTGGGATACCCCATCTTCAATGGGGCGGGCAACCTTGGCGTGTTCGCGTTTTTCACTATCTCTGGGTTCATCATCACCCATCTGCTGATCGGCGAGTACGAGCGCACCGGAGGCATCAGTCTTCGCCGCTTCTGGATGAGGCGCGCGGCTCGACTGCTGCCTCCCGTAGCCGTCCTGGTGATCGGTGTCTCCGTGGCGCGCAAGATTGCTTATGGAACAGCATGGTCGGACTCTCTTGGCCAAGCGGTGCCCACCTTGCTCTACTACGCCAACTGGGTGCGAGTGTGGGGTCATCTCGCCGACAAGCCATCGCGGTTGGGCGTTTACGCGCACACGTGGTCCTTGGCGGTGGAAGAGCAGTTCTACATTGTGTGGCCGCTGATTCTCGTGGGGTTGTTCGCGTTGGCACTCGCCACCAAGCGCGCGTGGATGCTCGTGGCGGTGCTGGGCCTATGTGCGGCATCGGCAGCAGTCCGGCCGTTGGGCTTCAACACTGAGCTGACGTACCGGTCCTCGGAGGCCCTCTATAACCGCACCGACGCGATGGCGGAACTCTTGCTCGCGGGAGCGTGTGTCGCGGTGCTTGCATGGATGCACCGCTCCGGCGAATTGCGCTGGCAGGCACGCTCGCCGATGCTCGGGTTGGGAGCCCTTGCGGTGATCGCGACCGCGTTCCTGCTACTTCCTGACTACGACCAACCCCAAGCCATGTTTGCCTTCTGGACCGTGGGAATCACTGTGATCGCGTGGGCGAATGCGGCCCTGTGTTGGCACTTCCTGCAGGTGCCCAGCTCGTGGTTGAGTCGCGCGTTCTCATTGCCTCCGCTGGTAGCAATGGGGAGGATCTCCTACGGCGTGTACCTCTACCACTACCCCATTTACAGGTTGGTACGCCCGGAGTTGCCGCTGCCGTGGTGGGCCGCTGACGCGATGACCTTTGCTTTAAGCATCGGCGTGGCGGCGCTCAGTTGGAAACTGCTTGAAGAACCCGTGATCCGCTGGGCTCGACGCCGTAACGCGAAGCGCGAGCGACTGATGGTAGCTGCATAGCGCCTGAGTCGTGCCACCGGGGTGTGTCAATCAACCTGCTCGCAAGCCGGTCACCAGCACACATCAGTCCGGACCCGAACTCACCGCCACATGGCACGGGTCAGGTCAGCAAAGAGATCTGAGAATCATGTGGCCCGCGGGTCTGTTAGTGCCTCCTAGCAGTGCGTGTGTGCCCAGTGCGGGCATGATATGGGCACTCAGGCACTGCGAGAAAGCACGCGGGAGGTCGTGGTCGCCACCTGTGCTTTCTATGGTGCGTTGAGCGCACGCTAAGCACGCATCGGAGCACTCAACGCACCATAGGGTGAGCAGCGCCAGCGGTAGCCCAGCGGGGTGTGTCAACCACACCCACCGCAAACCAACTACCAGGGATGTCAACGCTCGCCTAGAAGTAGTCCAGTTGTGCTCTTCGAAAAGTAGTCCACTTGTGGTTTCTATTCTGCCGTGTTCTCGGCCCGGGCGGATGGCAAGGTCGTGATCCCGGTGTTTTTGAGGCGGTAGCTGGCTCCTTTGAGGGTGATGACGTCGGCGTGGTGGACGATGCGGTCGATCATGGCCGCGGCGACGGCGTGGTCGCCGAAGACGTCTCCCCAGCGGGCGAACGGGAGGTTCGACGTCAAGATCAGGGAAGCGTGTTCGTATCTGGAGGATACGAGTTGGAAGAACAGGTTCGCGGCGTCTTGGTCGAAGGGGATGTAGCCGACTTCGTCGACGATGATGAGCCCGTATCGGCGCAGTCGAGTGATCTCGTTGGCCAAGCGCCCCGAGTGGTGGGCGTCTTGGAGGCGCGTCACCCATTGGGTTGCGGTGGCGAACAAGACGCGGTGACCGGTCTGGGCGGCTTTGATGCCCAATCCGATCGCGAGGTGAGTTTTCCCGGTTCCGGGGGGACCCAACAAGACCACGTTCGATGCTTCGGCGAGGAATGCCCCCGTGGCGAGATGGGCGATGGTGTCGCGTTTGACGCTGGGTTGATGCTCGAAAACGAAGTCCTCGAGGGACTTGCGACCAGGGAAACCAGCTGCCCGGATGCGCAGGTCCGAGCCGGAAGCGTCCCGGGCGGACGCTTCCCTATCGAGCACCGCCGCCAAATACTCCTCGTGGGTCCATCCGCTCTCGCGGGCGGTATCGGCCAGACGGGATGCCGCCTCACGGACCCTGGGGGCCTTGAGCGCTCTGGCAAGGTAGTCGATCTGCTTCAGCGTGTCTGCGGCTGTGGTCATCACGCGACCTCACGGTCAGGAGCGAAGTCGACAGCGAAGGCGTGATCGTAGTCGGCAAGATCCCGCTCCAACCCCTGCTCAGGGTCCACGGCTGGCCGAGGTTCCTGGAAGCGCGCCCGCAAGACCGCAGCGGACCGCGTATGGGTGGGATCAGTGATCGTCGCCCCGGAACACCACACCCGTTCATGTGTCGCGACCAGGCGTCCCTCCAGGCGAACCTGCACCCGGTGAAGGTCCGCGTGAATGTCTACGAATCGACCGATCGCGACAGGGTCAACGGAGTAATCGTTGCCCAAGACCCGAACGTAGTAGTCCCGGGCCAAGCGAACCCTGGTCGCGAATCCCACCACCGGTGCCACCGGCGGCAGCGACAACATCGCGGCCCGGTCCTGCGCCACAAGCTCCGCCGGGATACCAGCGATCCGGCGAACCGTGCGAGCGTTCGCTAACGGCATCCACGCCACCAACTGGTCGTTGAAGTCCTGAGGTGACGTGAACGTTCGTCCCGGGAGGAACGACGTCTCCAAGAACTTGTTCGCCCGTTCGACAATGCCCTTGGATTCCGGGTCGAACGGTTTGAGTTGGACGACCCTCGCGGCCAACACGCCACAGAAACTGGCGACCCCATCGGCGAGGACCCCCCGACGCCCGATGCCAGCTTCGTTATCCCAGATCAGCCGCCGAGGAACGGCCTCCACCTGCCCCTGGAGCAGCGACCACATCCCAGCCAGCAGGTCCGATGTGGTGCGCGACGGGAGCATCAGTGCTGTGATGAAACGTGAAAACGAGGGGACCACCACCAGCACTGGTGGTGAGCCAAACTGTCCATGCCCGAGGGGAATCTTCACCGGAGGGAACCACAAGTCACACTGCGCCTGGTCCCCGACCCGATACGTGATCCGGTCCGCGGGGTCCTTCCTCGCATACTCCGGTCGGATCAACGCGACCCGCTTACGGAACCACGACGGCGACCCCGACCACCCCACCCGTTCCGCCAGCACCGTCGCCGGCATCGATGGCGTGAGCATCAACAGGTGTCGCACCTGCGACTCAAACGCGTCGAACGCGGACGGCACTGCTGGCCGCTCATACTTCGGTGGGCCCACCGCGTTCACCGCTCGTGCCACGGTCACCCGTGCCAGTCCCAACTGCTTCGCAATCGCCCGAACCGACATGCCCTCAGACTCGTGGAGATGCCGAACTTCTGCCCAATCCATCACTGTGATCACCCATCCAATCGTGGTCGGGTGGACTACTTTTCGGCGAGCGAAACCGGACTACATTTCAGAGAGCGTCGACACCCTCAACTCACGTTGACAGACATAGGAGCATCATGCGCGCGGCGGCCCCTCGCATCCGGGGAATACGCGCCGAAAGCCGCGCCTGGGGACATCAGCGCCACAACCGAACGGGCGACCAGCCCAGTTACCTGTCGCTCGCAACACACCAGCGGCCCGCACGCTCGGAACTCGCCTCGCTAGAGTGGAACTCCAACGACCTATCACCCTTGGGGGACATCGCCGATGACGCACGCCAGCTACGACACCGAGCACTCCACCCCGCACGGCTTCGACGTGCACCACATCCAGCTGGCCGCCCCACCCGGAAGCGAGCCGGAGTCCCGCGCCTTTTGGGTCGACCAGCTGGGTTTCCTCGAACTCGAAAAGCCGCCCGCACTCCAAGCCCGTGGCGGGATCTGGGTGCGCGCCGACAACCTTGAGATCCACATCGGCATCGAGGCAGACTTCCGCCCAGCCAAGAAGGCCCACCCCGGAATCGTCGTCCACCAGATCGACGTCCTTGCACAACGCTTCGCGGAAGCGGGCATCACCCCGGCCTGGGATGACGACTCTCCCGGACGCCGCCGCTTTTACGTCGTCGACAACGTCGGTAATCGCATCGAGTTCCTCGAAGCAGTACTCCCGGGCCCGCCCGCTTGGTAGGCGGCCGACGCTGGCCTGGGTCAACAAGTCGACCACACCCCCCACGCCAGTAGGCTGTCCCCATGCTCCTGATGTCAACGCTCTTTCTCCGCACGCTCCGTGAAGACCCCGCCGACGCCGAGGTCGCTTCCCACCGCCTCCTGATCCGCGCGGGCTACATCCGCCGCGCCGCGCCCGGCATCTACACTTGGCTCCCACTGGGCCTGCGCGTGCTCGCCAAGGTCGAGGCCATCGTCCGCGAGGAGATGAACGCGTGCGGCGCCCAGGAAGTCCACTTCCCGGCGCTGCTGCCGCGCGAGCCCTACGAGGCCACCGGCCGGTGGACCGAGTACGGCCCCAACTTGTTCCGCCTCCAGGACCGCAAGGGCTCGGACATGCTGTTGGCGCCCACGCACGAAGAGATGTTTACGCTCCTGGTCAAGGATCTCTACGGCTCCTACAAGGATCTGCCCGTCACGCTCTATCAGATCCAGAACAAGTACCGCGACGAGGCCCGCCCCCGCGCCGGCCTGCTGCGCGGGCGCGAGTTCATCATGAAGGATGCGTACAGCTTCAATACGGACGATGCTGGGCTTGAGGAGTCGTACCAGGTCCAGCGAGAGGCGTACATCAAGACATTCGAGCGGCTGGGGCTCGATTACGTGATCGTGACCGCGACGTCGGGCGCTATGGGAGGGTCGAAGTCGGAAGAGTTCCTCAGCCCCACGGAAATTGGCGAGGACACCTATGTGCGCTCGCCCGGGGGATACGCCGCCAACGTTGAGGCAGTCACTACGCCCGTCCCGTCGGCGCTTCCCATCGAAGACGCCCCCGCCGCCCACGTCGAGGGCACCCCGGACACCCCGACCATCGACACGCTCGTGGACTTCGCCAACGCCCACCACTCGCGCGCCGAC
>JBGTLW010000280.1:0-3457 GCA_041743835.1 Phycisphaeraceae bacterium
CTGAGCAACCGGGTGTTCATCGACGCAGCGGAGATCGACCGGGCCTGCGTCACGAGCTGGAACAAACTCACGCCCGAACGGCTGATGTCCATCACCGCAACCACGTGGCTGACGCATGAGAATTAAATGGGATGCGTATGACAGCGTGACCGATTGACCAAGCCGAGCGCTGCAGCCCGGTTAGAACGCGTACGAGATGGGCCCGGGTGGGAAGCCGTGGCCACCGAACGAAACCGGATGGGACTCAAGAGCCCGCAGAGATGACCGGAACTGCTCCGCCCCAATGCTTGACAAAGGCAACTCATTCAGAGATGCCATGGTCAAGCGTAGCGCAGGCCATGCATGACGCGAGATGGGTGTCACGCATGGCCTGCCTCGCGGAGCTCGTTGACCATGGCACCCCTTCTCCTTAGATCGTGGGTTCTTCTTCGCGCGGCTGGTTGCGGCGGCGCTCGCGCTCCTCACGCATCTGCTGCGCAGCCTGCTCGCGCTCGGCGATCGTGGCGTCCAGGATCGCGACCTGGTCCTTGGTCAGGATGCCCTTGATGGTGTTGGTGAAGTCCGCCTCGCCCGGCCCGCCGGTGAAGATCGCCCGCATCTCGCCGTAGGCCTCCATCTCCGCCTCGCGGTCGCGGCCGGCCCGGGCCTCGGTGATCTGCACACGCACAAACTCGATCTTCTGGGCCTGCTCGGCGATGTAGTTCTCGCGGTCGAGCTTGAAGGCCTCGCGCGCGGCTTGGATCTTGGTCTTCTGGTCGGGCGTGAGCGTGAACTCGGGCGTCATGTTCAGCTGCCCCAGCGTCATCATCATGCCCATGGTGGGGTCCGCCTGGCGGAAGCGCTGCGCCGGGTCCACGTTGCCGGGGGCACCGCGTCCCTCGCGGCCCTCACGCTGAGCGGGGCGGGCTTCCCCGCCTTGATCCTGCGCCACCACATCGCCAACCACCCACCCGCCGGTCACCACCACCGCGAGTAAGGCCGCAAATCCGCTGAAGAGGCGGCTGGTTTTGCTTCGGGGGGTGTTGCTGAGGCTGTGGCGGGGGGTCTGCGGCATGGTGTTGACTCCGGGTTCGGGGTGAAATCAGGCGCGGTAGCGTGTCAAGGCCTAACGCTTGGGCAATCAGTTGATTGCAGAGGCGCGAACAAATTATAGCGCTCGTCTCCACAGAGCCGCGACCGTCAGGGAGCGGTTGCCTTTCTCGTGCGTGTGATGTACGCCTTCACAGAGCCGCCTCGGGGACGAGGCGGCTCGGATGGCGTGGGGGCATCATTGGGGAGCACCGCTTCCTCACGGGCGCGGCTCGTGGGATGCGATTCTTTACGACTCACACCCCAGCCGGCTGGGGGCGTTTGGGGGTGCGGGTGTCGCCTTTGACCAGCCGGTGCTCGATGCGGTCGATCGCGCGGAGGATGTCGGCCGCGGTCTTGAAGTGGGCCTTGTGCGGGTTCTTGGGGCGGAGGATCGCGGCGGTGAGATTGGAAAGCGCGATCGCTTCGGGGGATTCGGGCTGGTAGTTGATGAGGGGGGCAAGCTCGGGGTTGCCGTGCGGCCGCTGGATCTGCACCGCGAGGTAGAACGCATCCACCGTCTTGTCCACCTTGCCATGCACATCGCGCATGGCCTGGTTGGTCACGTGCCCGGTCTCCAGCATCTTGCCGAGCATCCGCTGGATCTGGCTGGTCCGCATCATCTCCGAGAACAGCGAGTACAACATCGGCGAGCTCTGGAAGTTCTCCCCCACGCGCACAGCCGAGCCGAAGTCCACGAACCCGACGCCCCGCGGCGTGATCACAAAGTTGTCCAGCCGCAGGTCCAGGTGGATCACCCCCACATCATCATGCAGCGAGCGCAACAGCTCGGCAGACTGACGCGCAAACTCGATCTGGCTCAAAGGCTGGCCGCCGACGCGCAGCCAGTTCATCGACAGCTTACGCACCAGCCCGTCCTTCCCGGTCCACGAGTTGACCAGCGTCGGGACGCTGGCGCGGTGGCGTTCGGGGAGGTACCGCTGGAGGATCTTGAGGATCGCCGCCTCGCGCGAGAGGAACGTGGGGAACACGTTGACGATCAGCTTGCGGGCGCGCTTGGCGAGGTCTTCCTCGGGCACGTGGGGGAACTTGATCTTGAGGCGGTGGAACAGGTCGTCGAAGGTGGGGACGGACTTGGTGACGACGTAGCCCTGGGCCGCGGCCGGGTCCGGGGTGAGCTCGACGTGGTAGGTAAATCGTTCGGTGGTGTCGCCGGCCTGTAGGAGCTGGGTCTTGCGTGCGGTGAAGGTGTAGCCGCGTGGCGTGAGGCCGGGGATCCGCAGGCCGAGGGTGTTGGCGTGGACGGCTGTGACCGGGCGCTCGATGAGGAACCCGCGATCGGTGGTGTATTCCGCCGCAAGCCGACGCACCCGCTCCTCCGAACCGCCCAGATACGCGAGGACTCCGCCCCAGCGGAGCATGGGGAACACCTCGTCGGGCAGCTTGGGTTCCACGGCGGTGGCGAACAAGGCGTCTGCAAGACCGCCGGGCTGCATCTGGCCGGTGCGCTGAGCGGTGCGGCCGGCGGTCTCTGACTTGTGTGCCGCCTCGACCACACGCAACAGGCGTTGGCGGTCGCGGTCCTTAAGGAGGCGCGGCTTGCCGGCGGATAGCGGCCCGGGCTGTGCGGTGGTTCGGAACATACGTTGGATGACCCGGGTCAGGATCATGGTGGCATCGGGTCCCAAGGGATATCGACCAACGGCCGGGGAACGATGAGCGGCGCCTCTAAAACACTTGCACAGCCGACCACAGAATTATCGTAGCCCGGCGCGGATTTTTATTGGTCCATCGGGGCCGGCGCATTAAGATGGGTAATGTCGTCGGCCGTGCATCGCCCGGCCGGTCAGGGGTTACGCCCCGAAAGGGGGTCTCACATGGTCGCGCTCTCGCTCTCACCTCAGGCCATCGCCACAGCACTGGATATCGGTCCTGACACGCTCGATCACTGGATCGACGAGGGCTGGCTCCACACGCACAGCCCGATGAGCCCGCACCGCCAGATCGACCTCGCAGAAGCGCTGCGGTTCATCCGCCAGCATCGCCTCACCATGCACAGGCCCGATGCGCTGGGCCTGCGGCAGGACATCGCCCAGCAACTGGCCCCGGCCGAGGAAACCCGCCGCCTGCTCGATGCCTTCGCATCGGCCGACAAGGACCTGCTCCTCCAATACCTCCTCGCACGCTTCGCCGAGACCCACGACCTCCCCGCCTACCTCGATGGCCCGATGCACGCGGCCCTGCACCACTGCCGCGTCGGCCTCGAAGCCATCCACACCGACCCGCAACCCGATGCCCAAGCCCTCGCGCACGCCACCGACTCGCTCCGTCGGCTCGCGGCAACGATCCAACCGACCCCCAGCCGCGCCAGCCCGATCGCCCTGTGCGTCGCGCTCGATGACGACCGGGACCCCACGCCCGCAGCGCT
>JBGTLW010000281.1:0-9067 GCA_041743835.1 Phycisphaeraceae bacterium
GCGGTCGGGCTGGCGCAGCCACTGCGCAGCGGTCCGGCGGCGGTCGGCTGGACTCATTTCCGGTTCGGCCATGACCTGCGGCGTCAAGCCCGCGTCGATCATCGCCTTGGCGTAGCCCTCCCGCCTGGCCGGGGTGCTGTAGTGGCTCCACCCGCCGTAGTGGACGAACGCGATGCGCGTGTGGCCGAGCTCGAGCAGGTGCTCGGTGGCGATGCGGCCGGCCTGCTCGTCGTCGGGATAGACGCAGTCGTGTGCCTGCTTGCTGTTGAGCCAGACTGCGGGGAGGCCATAGGCATCGACGAGGCGGATGAGGCTGTGCGGGATGTCCGTGTTGTAGTTGATGAGCAGGCCATCGACCGACCACGCCCGCAGGAGGTCGGGGACCTCGCCCTCGCTGACCAGCTTGTCATCCGGGAGCTTGTCGATGCTCAGGCGCAGGCCGCGCTCGGCAAGCGCGTCTGCGATGGCGTCGAGCATGGGCGCGGGGAGGATGCTGCGCGAGTGGTGGGTGCTGAGCATCAGGCCGATGGCGTCGAACTTGCCGCGGACGGTGGCGCGGGCGGCGGTGTTGGGGCGGTAACCCATGTCCCGCGCGAGGCGACGGATTTTGTCGGCCCGCTTGGCGAAGGTCGGCCGGCGGTAGTCGGTCTTGCCGTTGAGCACGCGCGACACCGTGACGTATGAAACGCCCGCGGCTTTGGCGACATCCGTGAGTGTGGTGGCCTGAGTCATAGCTCTCACAACAATTCTGTAAACGTAAACAGATGCTCACGTATAAGGTACCGCAAACCGCCATCCTGTCAAGGGGATTGTTGCGCTTTTATCCGCGATTGCGCTAGGAATTGCCCATATATCAGCACGCCTAGCTCAAACGGGGCCGAAGCGGCGGCAACTGTTGGAACGAGGGCTAAATCGCGACAAAATATGAAGTTGTGGGAATATTTGCCGGTTTGACGGCTTCTGCGCTCGATCGTAGTGGGCATCAACGATCGGCCGGGCGGGGTGTCGGACCTCTGTCGGGTCCTTGCAGATCCGGGTTCCTGCGTGCAGGATATCCATCACGACCGCTTGTTTGCCGGCCCAGGCGTGGCTCGGGCGCGGATACGGCTGGTCCCCTAAACACGCAACCGCGACCACTTCGCGCAAGTTCTGGACCAGCTACGGATGGCTGGCTTCACACCCCGGCCCGACACAGGAGCGACCCATGCACGATGTTGATCAAAAGCTAGCCGCCATGGGATACACCCTGCCGACGCCACCAAAACCCGTGGCAAGCTACGCCCCCGTGGTCATCAGCGGCGACTTGCTGGTCGTGAGTGGCCAACTGCCCTTTCACAACGGAAAGCTCCTCGCCACGGGCCCCGTGCCCTCGGTCGCCACGGAACAACAGGCGAAGCAGGCGGCTGTGCAATGCACCCTCAACGCGCTGGCGGCCATCAAGGACGCGCTTCAAGGCGACTGGTCAAGGCTGACACGCATCGTCCGTGTCGGCGTCTTCGTCCTGAGCGATGACCGCTTCGCAAACCAACCCGCCATCGCCAACGGAGCCAGCGACCTGCTGGCGCAGGTCTTCGGCGAAACGGGCAGGCACGCGCGCGCGGCCGTTGGCGTCAATGCTCTACCGCTCGACGCAACCGTCGAGGTCGAGCTCACCGCACGCGTCATCCCGGAACCAACGTGAATGAGTTCGGAAACATCACTTTGATCACACGATTGGATGCCACGTGATAAGAGCCATCAGTTACTGATCCACACCTACCACCCTGCACCTCGAAAGCGCCACGATGAGCCACGCCCACGCCTCACGCGAGAAGACCCCCGCCACGATTTTCGATGTGCCCCACTCCGCATCGGTCCACGTGGCACAACAGATCGTGGACCTGGTCCGCGAGAAGCAATCGCGCGGCGAGACGGCCGTGCTGGGGCTCGCGACGGGATCGACACCGGTGTCGGTGTATCACGAGCTCGTCCGGCAGCACAAGGACGAAGGGGTTTCGTTCAAGAACGTCATCACGTTCAACCTCGACGAATACTTCCCGATGGCACCCGATGCGTTGCAGAGCTACGTCCGCTTCATGCGGGAGCACCTCTTCGACCACATCGACATCGAGCCGGGGCATTGGCATGTGCCCGATGGCACGCTGTCGGTGGAGGAGGTGCCGGCCTATTGCGCGGCATACGAGCAGGCCATCGCAGACGCGGGCGGCATCGACATCCAACTCCTGGGCATCGGGCGCACGGGCCACGTCGGATTTAATGAGCCGGGCTCGGGCCAGGACTCGCGCACCCGCCTGATCTGGCTGGACAAGCTGACCCGGCTGGACGCGGCCAGCGACTTCTTCGGCATCGAACACGTCCCGACCCGTGCGATCACGATGGGCGTGGGCACCATCCTTGCCGCCAAGCGCATCATTCTCATGGGTTGGGGCGAGGGCAAGGCCCCCATCATCGCGCGTGCTATCGAAGGTGAAGTGACCAAGACCGTGGCCGCGTCGTTCCTCCAGCAGCACCCCCGCGTGCAGTTTGTTCTGGACGAGGCCGCAGCCGCGCACCTCACCCGCCGCGCATCGCCCTGGCTCTTGGGTGATGTGCAGTGGGACCGGGCGCTGATCCGCAAGGCTGTCATCTGGCTCGCGCGGCAGACGGGCAAGCCCATCCTCAAGCTCACAGACGAAGACTACAACGAGCACGAGTTGCAATCGCTCATCGCGGAGCACGGCCCGGGATACCAGATAAACCTCGATGTCTTCCGATCCATGCAGGCCAGCATCACCGGCTGGCCGGGGGGCAAGCCCGCGCCCGGCACCGAAGCCGCCGCGAGGCTCCGCGTGCGACAGCCCGCGACCGGCAGCCAGGATGTCTTCCCCAAGCGGGTCATGATCTTCTCGCCACACCCCGACGACGACGTGATCTCCATGGGTGGCACGCTGATCCGCCTTGTGGATCAGGGGCACGATGTCCACGTCGCGTATCAGGTCTCGGGCAACATCGCGGTGTTCGATGATGACGCGATCCGCTTCGCCGACTTTGCTGCGGAGTTCAACAAGCTGTTTGGCATCGACGACGCCAAGACCCGGTCCGTGGAAGGCCACATCGAGCAGTTCCTCAAGAACAAACAGCCCGGCCAGGTCGATTCGCCGGAGGTGCAACTGCTCAAGGGCGTGATCCGCCGGGGCGAGGCCCGCGCCGCGGGGCGGTACTGCGGCGTGCCCGAGGACAACCTCCACTTCCTCGACATGCCGTTCTACGAGACCGGCACCGTGCGCAAGAAACCGCTGGCCGAGGCCGACATCCAGATCATCCTGGAACTGCTCGAACAGGTGAAGCCGCATCAGGTGTACGCGGCGGGTGATCTGTCAGACCCGCACGGCACACACCGCACGTGTCTCGCCGCGATCCTCGAAGCTTGCAGGCGTTTGAAGGACAAGACATGGTTCCGCGATACCGAGGTCTGGCTGTATCGCGGCGCGTGGCAGGAGTGGGACCCCGAGCAGATCGAGATGGCTGTGCCCCTGAGCCCCGAAGAGTTGCAACGCAAGCGCGTCGCGATCTTCAAGCACGAGTCACAGAAAGACAAGGCCCTGTTCCCCGGCATCGACACACGCGAGTTCTGGCAGCGGGCCGAGGACCGCAACCGCGCCACCGCAAAGCTCTACGACCAGCTCGGCCTGGCCGAGTACGAAGCCATCGAAGGCTTCGTGAAGTGGAGCCCGCATAAGCCCTGAGCCACCGTCCAATCAGCCCGCCGACGCCAGCCGACCGCGCTAACTCATGGTCAACGTGAGTTCGACGTCCACCGGCAAACGCAGGCCTAGTTGTAGCCTGGCGCAGTGGCGTGTGATCGAAGTGGGGATCGGGGCCTCGTGCTTGATCGTCACGCGATGCGCCTCGGGCGGCAGACCCGCGATGCGCAGGCGGTCGGGGCCGTTGACCAGCGTGAATGTGGAGTGTGCGATGTCGATCGTGGACCCCGCGACGATGCCCTGGCCGGTCTCCTCCACCTGTGACCCTTCGCGCACGTGCAAGATGAGCGAAGCCGCCAGCGCGTTGGGTGTGCGGCACGACAAGCGCACGCGGATCAAATCGCGCTGCCACGCCACACGGATCTCGTGACGCGTATCCCACGTCATGGCGATGTCCGGCCGGCCGGGGCGGAAGTGCGCGGTGTGGACCCATCCCTCAGCCTGCCCGGTCATACCGAAGACGCCCGGCTCATCCTCGTGGACGATCAGCTTCTCCGGCTGGATCGCCCGCTGATTCGCTATGCAAAGCTGGATACTCTGCAACACAACCCCGCCGTGGTGAAGGCAGAACCAGTCTTCGCTGCGCTTGGGCCCGCCCCACTGGTCACGCACGGTCGCAAAGAAGTGGTTGCCCGAGTCGGCCGCAAGCGTCAACGCGGTCCGGCCACGGCGGACCCGCGCGACGTGGATCGTGCTAAAGACCCGCTGGTACTGATCGGGCAAAGGCTCTGGCGCGGGGAGCGGGCCGGGGTGGTTGTCGAGCTCAAAAAGCAGCGGCCGCAGCGTCCCGTTGCCGGGCGCACCGATGCCACCGAGCATGGCCAGGTGCGTGATCCGCCCGTCGCCAGACAAGAGCGCCGCCCGCCGAGCGATGGCGTACTCACAAGGCAGTTGCCCGCTCGCGCCACGGTCTTGCCGGAAGCTGTAGCTGGTGTCCGCCTCACCGTTGGGCTGGATGTTGTAGATCATGAAGCGCAGATTGCGGATGACGTGCTCGGCCAGCGCGGGGCGGTGGAGGTGGTCGGCCAGCGTGAGCAGGCCATGGTTCGCCACGTTGTTGTAACCCACACCACGCTCCTCGTGCCAGCAGCCGTCCGCGTCGCAGTCGATGCCATCCGCGAGGTAGTGCTCGATCTTCTGCAGGTACCGATCGTCAGGGAACAGGCTGTGCGCAGCAGCCAACGGCCCGGCGGCGGCGGCCCAGCGGTGGTTCGCGGTATAAGCGCTGCCCGCGAGCACAGCCTCCGCGGCCAGTTTGATGTAACGCGACAGGCCTTCCTGCAACTGGGCTGACCAATCGGTATCAAGCTCATGCAACCGCCGATGCGCCTCGACCATCGACGGGATCGGGAAGCCAGCCTCGTTGGGCGAGTAGCCCCCAGCTAAGTCGAGTTGCCCATCGCCACGCTGCCGACGCAACACGAAAGCCATCGCCCGCGCCAGCGCCGCTTCGAGGGCATCGTGGTCCACATCGATCAGCCGATGCCACAGGCGCACCGCCACAAGCCGTGGGATCATCAGCGCGGTGAATCGGCCGTCGTGCCAGCCGTGGCCGTACTCATCAAACGCCCCGTCATCCATAGAGCCATCGGTGATCTGGCTGGCGATCACGCCGCGTGCCCACGGCTGCCATGCGTCCGCAGCAAGGCGGCGCTCCTGTTCAACACTCAGCGCGGGGGCACTTGCAACGTTTGTGTGATCGGGGAGGGTTGGCGGTGTCATGGTTGGTTATCTTCTGCGCCGAAGCGCCAGGGGAGGTCGGTCGTATAACCCGTGGCCCAATAAGGCTGGAACACGGATTGGTCTTTCTTCGCGGCCCCGCGCCCGGCGGCGCTGTAGAGGCCGCTGAATCGGCTGGTCACAAGCTTCACATCAGCGCCTTGCAGTGCCTGGCCGGGCGATGCCTGAAGCTCGGGCAGCATCACAAGCGGGATCGCCGCCTCAAAGCGCGTGGTCTTCGCGGCATCATCGCGCACCACCGCGACGCGCACGCCGGGCGCGACCTGCTGATCGATGCCACGCATCGGCGAGAACGGGTAGCGGTGACGGAACAGCCCGCCCGGCCGACGATAGAGCCACGCCTGCGCCCCGCCCTGCTGTGTCTCGTAGAAGCCAAAGAGGTAGTCCGTGCGGAACTGCGGGTAACGGCGGTGCATGGGGTCGGCGGCGGGGTAGGTCCAGTCGGCCTCGTTGTCGAAGATGTTCAGTGCAAGCTGCAACTGCTCGCCGGAGCACGGCAGCTCGGGCACGCGCTTGTAGATGTGCCCGCCGGGCTGAAGCTCGTACCAGTCGTCGCGCGTCTGGTCCCACGGCAGACCGCCACGTTGCGGCGTGTGCAGCTCGGCCATGATGTAGAGGTGCGTGGCATCGTAAGCAAGCGCCCACCGGCCGAACGCCTCGCTCGCGTGCTGGTCGGCCAGCTTCTCCCAAGGCATGGCGGGGTCGATCACGCCCGCATCGGCGACACCGGCCGCGGGGCGGATCACCAGCGGCGTGATGCCTGCAGCCAACCATTCATCAAGGTTCGCGTCGATCGCGCCGGGCGTGAAGCGGTGAATCCGTCGAACGCCAACCACCTCGGTGTGCGACACGTCCACCTGCTGGAACGCCACATCACGCCGCACACGCACAGTCACAGGCAGAGCCGCCGCGCCCTCCACCGATTCCACCAGGCGGACCGTCTCCTCGTGCGTCTGACCCGGTGCGAGTTCAGCGGTCTGAAATGCAGCCGGCTCAACGCGGAAGCCCTCGGGCACGACCACCTCCAGCTTGTAATCGCGCAGCGATTGCACCGCGTTGGTCACGCGCACCTGGATCGTCGTGCCAACACGCAACGGCTCGGTCGGGTCCATCACCGCGATCTGTACCGGCCGCTCAAACGATTGCACTTCCAGATCGCCGGCTACCTTTCGCAACTCATCAATGTTGTCCGACACGACATAGATCGGCTCGGTGCCGATGCGGATGCGTGTCGCGGGGTAGGCCAGCAGGTCGCCGTGGTCATGCCCGAAGCGGTCCAGCACTCGGAACGCGCGGCCGCCCTCGGGGATGATGGCCGTGGCACGGGGTCCGCCGTCGCCCTGCCAGTGGACCTGTTCGTTGGTGTCGTAGTGCTGGCCGATGATGACCAGCGCCGCGTGGTGCTTCGCCTCATCGGTCGTCGGCTCGACGCGCTCGAACAGGAGCAGGTACGGCAGCGTGCCGGGGTTGATCTCCTCGACGAAACGCATGCCTTCGAGCACGTGCGTCATCGCGTTGTAGGCCGCGGCATTGGGCTGCGGCACGAGGTCGGGCACGTTGTCCTGATCGCGGGGGTTGAAGTAACCGCCGCTGCGATAGCCCGCGGTGAAGAAGTTGCCGAGGATCACAAGGTTCGACTTGCTTCGGCCACTGATGAGGTTGAACAGTTGCTCCTGCACGGTCATGTCCGACCACGCGGTGTACCAGTGCTCGGTGTTCCAGAGGGGTAGGTCGGCCGCACCAGGCGTATTGGCACGATGGTGGATGTATTGGTTGGGGAACCCGCCGCCGTGGACAGTGAGCAGCGAGGTGTAATCGCGCCAGGCCGGGTCGGCCATGAGGTTGTCGTAGATGTTGTTGTCGCTGTCGTTTCCGCCGACCAGAACCGTGGGGTCACCGCGTTTCGCGCCGAGGTGCGCTGCCCGCTGGAGGTCGCGGTAGTGCTGCCCCGTGCCACCCCACCCGGAGATGCCGCCCAGCTCCCAGGGCTCGTTCCAGACATTGATCGCGCGGATCGTGTGTCCAAGGCGTTTGGTGAGTTGCTCGTAAAAGTCGGTCAGTGCGCCATAGCTGGAAGGGTCGGGCGAGGCGGAGAAGCGGTCTTTGCCGCGTGGCCAGGGGTGGTTGCCGTAGGCCCGCGTCCAGTCGCCGCCGCTGCCGCCGAGGTAGATCGCGAACATGTCGTTGCTGCGGACGCGCTCGATCTCACGATCCAGGTTGCCCCATTGATACTCGCCACGGCGGGGCTCGACGCGGCCCCAGTCCTCGCCCACACGCACCCACTTCACCCCGAGTTTGCGCATCACAGGCAGTTCCAGCGCTCGCTGCCACTCGCGCACGCCCCGACAATCGCCAAAGAACATCGACTCCTCGCGCTGGCCCGGCACGACGGGAAAGAGTACGGCGATGTTGGTCACCCAACGCGAGACTTCGCCGGTGCCGTCGTTGGCATCGAGGAACAGCGCGAGGATGCCGCGGCGCTGCGGGGCGTCGAAGGCGAAGCTCACGTCGTGCGAGCCGTTGGCACCGATCGTGGTGCGCGGCAACGGTTCCCGGCTGTGCTCTGCCAAGGCCACATAATGCACCCCGCCGCGCCTGTCCGCTCGCTCATCCCCCACCCAAACCCAGCGCCACGCGCCTTCAAGCGTCACCGCTTCTTCACCGGTATTGGTCACTTGCAGCTTGAGCTCGACAGGCTCGCCCGGCAGGTAGCAGCGGTCCCACACGTTGGCTTTGCCATGCGTCACGCGCCAGGTGCTGTCGCCCCAGTGGCTGACGTTGAAGTCTGCCCCGATGCCCCCGTGGCCGGGGAAAAGCACGACTGGCAACGCCGCTGCCGTGTCCGCTGTGGGGTCGGCTTGGGTGGCTGTACTCAGCATCATCATGCAGCACCCCGCGACCAGTTTATGCCAAAATGATTGAGGTTGATCGTTCACGGATGACTCGCTTGTGGTTTCCATCGGTACATCAAAACTTTGTGTCGCGCACCCTCTTCGACGAAAATAAGATACTCGCTATCGGCACGAACGTGGACATTGAATGGCATCGGGATGTCCAGCCAGCCCGCGATGTGACCAACCTCGGGGCCGGGTTTGAAGGTCTGGACGTGTTTGCCGGTGTCCTTTGACAACGCGTGGATGTGCGGCGGGTTGACGGCGCCGACAAAGACATAGTCGCCCGCGTGCGCCAAGCCCTGGGGCATCTCGGCCGCACCCGACTCGCGGTGCTGTGCCCCGGCTTCCACCACGCCGCCATCACTCTTGGCCAGCGGGACCACCCAACGCAGCTTCGGCTCGGTCGTCCAGTTGTCGTATCGACCTACCGCACGACCCGCTGAACGATCATCTCGGTACTGATCCACCCGGGGCAGTTCTTTGGTCGATCCGGTGAGGTACATGCTGTCGGTCGAGGCGTCATACACACCACGGCGCAGGTCGGTGAAGGGCTCGGGGCGCGGGAACCATTGGAACCCCTCGTGGCGGTAGATCGGCACGCCGTGGTCGTCCACACCTTCGCAGGCCATGCGCAACACTCCGCTGCCGGCAGTTCCCCAGATATCGCCCGTGGCCGGATCGACATAGCGT
>JBGTLW010000282.1:0-6706 GCA_041743835.1 Phycisphaeraceae bacterium
GGTCGCGCCGAGCAGCGCCTGATCACGGATGAACCGGGCCGCCAAAGCGACCGCCGGGTCGTCCGTGGCGATCACATCGGTGGACTCGCGCTCCACCACGCCGCGCGGCGGGATCAGGAGCGGCCCCGCGGGTACTGGCTCGCCATCGAGCAGCCGCAGCGCCAGCATCACCGCCTCGTAGCCGATCCGCTCCGCATCGGTGTCGATGCTGGTCAGCGTCGGGTGTGAGCCGAGGCAGAGCATCTCGTCGTTGTCCACCCCGATGACCGCCACGTCCTCCGGAACGCGCAGGCCGTCGATCACGCACTGCTCGATGAACCCCGAGGCCCGCCCGTCGGTCGTTCCGAAGAATCCGACCGGCTTGGGTAAGCCCGCGACGTAGCGGGCCAGGGCCGCCGTATCGCCGTCGCACTCGTGCCATGCCCGAACCGGGCCGGCGGCATACTGCTCGATCTGGTCGACAAACGCCACAGCGCGCGGGTCCTTCAATAGGCTCCCGCCGCGCTCCTGTGTGATGAAACTCTGGCAGCTAAGTGCGCGGAGGTGGTCGGCCGCCAGCCGACTGATGGCGGTGTCGTCGGTCAGCACCGAGGGCCGATCGAACCCCGCGCCCCGGCCCGACACGTTCACCACAACCGGTACCCCGACCAATTCCTTGTGCAGCCATTCGCCCACCACCATCACGACCAGGGCGTCGCAGGATCGGATCATCGCCGACCGTGCCGTCCGGTTGTGCTGGTCGCACACGACAACACGCACCCCCGCCGCGGCCCCAGCCTCTCGTACGCCGTGGTAGATATCCCGGCCATAGCCGCTGCCCAGCTCCGCGATCAGCCCCACCGTCCGATGGGTGGCAACGCTCGATTGTCCTGACATGCCGTGCCCTCTCGCTTAGCACCCCGATCCGCCATAATGTTACACATTTTGCGCGTAATGGTATTGCGGATTCTCGATTCTGTGGTTTACTGCATGTGTTCTTCGGGATGGCATCGTGCCCGGCCCGTGCTTCTACTCTTGCTCACAGGAGGTTCCCACATGACCACACACATGATCCGCAACACCGTTTTTGGCCTGATGATCGGGCTTTCAGCCTCTGCCGCGCAGGCCGACATCATCGCGAACTACACCTTCACCGGGAACTCATTCGCCAGCAGCGACACCAACGCGGACACCAACGCGTCCGCCATTACCCTGGGGCCGGGCCTGACCGGCAGCATCAGTGAGTTCAACGCCTTGGGAAACCCCAGCCCGTCGTACAAGCTCTCGGCCAACAACTTCAATACCGACAATGTCACATTTGGAGCGGGCGATTACTTCGCCTTCCAGATCGATACCGGAGCCCTCGGTCAGGTCGATTCGTGGTCAACCGTGACCCTGGACACGGCAAGAAGTCAGAACGCAACCGGATATGTGCTCCGGCTTATGGCGAGCACAGACAATGTCCTCTTCAATCAGGTGGGATCAGATGTCTCTGAACTCAACCCCACAACCAACACGTTTACCGGCCGTTCATTCGACGTGTCTTCCTTGGCCGATTTGTCGCCGAATGAAACGCTGTATTTCCAACTGTGGATGAGGGCAACTGTCGGTAACACGAACAACACGACACGCTCACTATTCCTGGACAACATCGTGGTCAACGCAGAGACCTCCGTGATCCCCGAGCCGGCCTCTCTCGCGCTGATGGGGCTTGGAGGCCTGCTGATGCTCGGGCGCGGACGACGCAACTGAGCGCATACATCCACGGTTGACCCGGACTCACCTTCTCCACTTGCTTGCGAGGCAACATGGCGAACCGTATTGACCCGCGCCCGACCACGCCACGACGCACCACCCCAAAGCCGAGGGATCGCCATCCCTCGGCTTTCCCCATGCGCCACCCTCGGCCCCCCCGCGCCTTTACCCTCATCGAGCTTCTGGTCGTCATCAGCATCATCGCGCTGCTGATCGCCCTGCTCTTGCCAGCACTCAAGAACGCCCGCACACAGGCACGGCTGATCAACTGCCTTGCCAACAACCGCCAACTCGGCATCGCCAGCTTCACCTTTGCCACGGAGAACAAGGGCCGGACACCGGTGATCGATGCCGACGGCGGGTGGAACTTCTACGCGCTGCGCATGGCCGAGCAGATGGGCGCGGACATCAAGGTCGTCGCCAACTCGGGCAACCCCAACAGCGTGGACCAGAACAAGTTCCCCGACCTCTTCGGCGGGCTGCCGGTGTTCCAGTGCCCCGAGCTCGGGTTCCAGATGGTCAACGCCAACGACAAAGGGATTCACTACGGCTCAAACGAGGGCATGAACCCCCACGACCGGAACATACCCAACGGCGGCATGGTCTTCCCCGACCGCGACTTCACACGGATGCCCGCGCAGATCGCCTACCTCGCGGACGCGGGGCGCGGCCGCATCCATGCGCCCAACTTCATCGGTGCGCACTTCTACAACCACACGCCATACACCGAGATCGGCACGCCACGCAACGACCGCCTCATGGGGCAGGCCGACCTCCGCCACGGCGGGTCGGGCACCGTCCTATTCTTCGACGGCCACGGCCAGGCGCCGCGCTACACCTTCGACAACTGGCACTGGACGATGTGGACCTACACCTACGAGCAGATCACGCAGACCCCCGGCGGGCTTTAGGCCACGCACTGGCCCCGCTACGTGCCGATGGCCATGAACTGGCCGGTGTCGGCGGCATCGCGGGTGATGAGGAGGATGCGGGCTAGCTCAAGCGAGGCGGCGCTGCTGTAGTAGCGGCGGTCGCCATGGAATGCGGCGGCGAGCAGCTCGCGGTGGATCGGCTGGGGTGACACGGTGTCGGTCAGGTCGCGTGGGCCGGCGTCGTGGGTGATGAGGGTGCAGAGGTCGTTCTGGATTTCGAGTTGCCCGAGCGAGCCGACCACGCGGAACCGGTCGTCGCCGTGGCTCGGCGCAGCCGCGGGCCGGAGGAGGTCGGCGTGGACCAGCCCGGTTCCACCGTTGCCCAGCGCGTAGGTCGCGGTGCAGTGGTCTTCCATCGTGGCGTAGTCGGGCTTGGCGACGTTGCCGTGGCGGGCGAACACGGCGGTCAGCGCTTGGCCGGTGACGAAGCGCATCGCGTCGATGCCGTGCGAGGCGATCCACAGCAGCGTCGAGCCGTAGTCCTCCCGGCGGCGGTAGAAGTCGGGGCGTTCGCCGAAGCGGTAGGACTTCTGTGCGCTGGCCAGCACGACCTCGCCGATCAATCCATCCGCCACCGCCCGGGCCGCGGCCCGGAAGCTCTTGCGTGAGCGGAAGTCGAACTCTGTGAGCAGTGCGGGGGAGCCTTGAGGCGTGAGCGCCGCATCGAGCGCGCGGTAGCTTTCCCACGTCCCGGCCACGGGCTTGTCACTGACGACGGGGACCCCGCGCTGCAGCGCAAGCCGGGCGATGTCGCCGTTGTGGGCGTAGAGCGTGCCGACGCTCACGAGGTTGGGCTTGAAGGCATCGAGCAGTACGTTGGCATCGTCGTACCACGTGGCGCCCGCGTCGAGTGTCGGGGCAAAGCTGCGGCGCGCGGCTTCACCGTCCCCCGCGCCGGGGCCGACGGCCACCGCGTCGATGGTAAGCCCGGTGTCTTTGAGCGCAGCGCGCATGTAGTGGTGGCCGTTGCCGCCGAGGAACGCAAGGCGAAGGGGCGGGAGTGTGTCGGGCATGGGCGGGCGGCTTGGGGTTTGACTAGCGAGGGAGCGCGATCACAAGCAACGCGGTCGAGGCGAACGCTCACGGCCAACACCTACGCGGGCAGGGCGTCGAGATCTTCGAGCACCGCCTGGATCAGGGGTTCGAGCGTAGCGCGTGTGAAGTCGAAGCGGATGCCCGCGGCACCAAACAGCGCGGGCAGCGGGCGTGTTCCGCCAAGCGCGAGCGCCGCGCGGTACTGCTCCAGCGTCTTGCGTGGGTCTTTGCGGTAGTTCTGCCAGAGCTGGAGCGCGCCGAGCTGCGCGATGCCGTACTCGACGTAGTAGAACGGGTGGTGGAACAGGTGGAGCTGCGCGTGCCAGCGTGCGGCCCGTGCGGGTTCGTGGCCCGACCAGTCGATCACGCTTGAGCCGAAGCGCCCGAACACCTCGAGCCACGCGGCCTCGCGCTGCTGCTGGGTGTGCCCGGCGTGCGTGTAGAGCCAGTGCTGGAACATATCGATCGTCGCCATCCACGGGAAGAAGCGCACGATGCCTTCGAGGTGGACCCGCCGGGCGCGGTTGGCGTCCGCGGTGTCGGGATAAAACTCATCCAGATACGGATCGCCCAAGAGCTCCATGCTCATCGAGGCGACCTCGCAGAACTCAATCGGCGCGTGCTGCAGGAACACCAGCGGCTCTGCCTGCGACGCCCAGAGGAAGTGGAACGCGTGACCGCCCTCGTGCAGCATCGTCTCCACGTCCCGCTGCAGGCCCGCGGCATTCATGAAGATGAACGGCTGCTTGCTCTCCAGCAGCGAGCTCTGGAACCCGCCCGCACGCTTGCCCTTGCGGCTCTCGAGGTCGAGGTTCCGGCCAAAGGTCAGCGCGCTGAACTCCTCGCCAAGCGTCGGCGACACCCGGCCGAAGATCGTCGTCACCTTCTCGACCATCTCCGCGACGTTGTCCTTGTCGAAGGGGGACAGGGGGGGCCGGCCCTTCACATCCACGCTCGCGTCCCAAGGCCGAAGCTCCGAGACACCCAGCGTCGCGCGGCGCTCACGGTCCAGCTTCTCCAGCGCGGGCACACAGACCGCCTCGATCGCGTCGGCAAAATCGCCGCAGTCTTCCGGGGTGTAGTCGAACCGAGCCATCGCCTTGAAGCCATAGGCCCGGTAGTCGGGCAGGTCGGCGTTGATGGCGATCTGTTCGCGGAGGCGGGTCATCTGCGTGAAGATGTCATCGATCGCCTCGCGGTCCGCAAGCCGCCGGCTCGTGGCGAGCTGCCACGTCTCCTGACGGACCGAGCGGTCGGCGTCTTCGAGGAATCTGCCAAGCTGCTGGAGCGTGTATTCCTTGCCGTCGTACGACACGAGCATCGAACCGATCAGGCTGTCGTAGTCCGTGTTCAGCTTGGCGAGCTGGGTCTGGAGTGGGATGTTGGCCTCGCGGAACAGCTCGACATCGTTGCGCCAGTCCCGCGTGAGCATCTCGAAGCGCTCGGGCCCAAGCCGTGGCGCGAGGCTGGGCAGCGCGGGCGAGTCCAGATACTTGCGCTGGAGCTGGTCGGTGAGGGGTTTGATCTTCGGGGAGATGGCCTCGATGAAGTGGAGGTAGGCGGCCTTGATCTTCTCGTCGTTGGTGTGGCACGCGAGGTCGATGTTCCGCCGCGACCCATACTCGCCGACGATCGCGGTCAGCTCGGAGTAATCCATCAGCCAGGCTTCGAGCTGCTCGGCGGTGCTTACTTCTCGATCGAGAAGCGCAAGGTACAGGGGCTCAAGCTGGGGCCAGTCGGCGCAGTCCAGATCGTTTGGCGCAAAGGCGCGGGGTGTCGCGGTCATCATGCGGTGATTCTAACGGCGGGGGCGGCCGCCCGCCCCCTGCTCCGCCGCTAACGCTGTGTGCGATACGGGAGGGGTGCCATGGTCAAGCGAAGCGCAGGCCATGGATGACCCAGCGAGGCCACGCATGGCCCGCCTCGCCGCGCTCGTTGACCATGGCGCGCCGAGTACTCAGCGGCGCTTATGCCGCGGCGTCGCGTGGTGCTTCGCAGGCACACAGCGCGCTGAGGATGTCGCGCCAAGAGACGATGCCCAGTGGACGCTCATGCTCATCGACGACGGGCAGGCAAGAGACTCGCGCTTCGAGCATCCGGCAGGCCGCGTCATTCACAGGCTCATCCGGCCCGGCGGTGATGAGCTTGCGTGTCATCACCTGGTGGGCGCGTTTGTTGAGGGTCGCCAGGTCCTGGGCCCGCTCGGAGAGCTTGTTGATGAACGGGCTGATGTTCTTGAGCAGGTCCCGGTCGGAGATCACGCCGACCAGCCGATTGCGGTCGGTGACGAGGATGTGGTGGAAGCGGTGCTCGGCAAACTTCTCGCGCACCTTCGCCAGTGTTTCGTCCATCCCGACCCGCACGGTCGTCGGCTGCATGATTTCCTTCACGGTCAGCATGACTCACCTCGTCTAAGCGCTTACGCCTTCTCTATCACACATCGGCTCAAATGAGGGTCGGCTCAAGTAGATTGTGTGGGTGCGTCCTGTAATATCGCGTTGAGGGGCCGCCCCGACGCGTGGCGCGACTTGGCCGGGCGGCGGTGGCGGGGTATCGTGCCGTCTCACCCCATGCACCCGGAGGTCCCCATGCAGTTACAGGAAGCGATCCAGATCATTCAGCAGAAGTTCATGGCCGAGGCACAGGACCAGCTCGAAGGCCCCGCCGCCGACCGCTACGCCGATGCCTTCGGCGATTACCCCGCCATGATGGAGGTGGCAACCCAGATCTTCGCGGCCCAGATCATCGCGCAGAACATCGAGCAGCAGCAGAAGGCCTTCGCCGCCCAGCAGCAGCAGAACCAGAACCAGCAGTAGTCACGCTTGCATAGGGTGGTGATTCTGCGCCGAGCCGCCGCGTCCCCGCGGCGGACCGCCTCGTGGACGGGGCGGCTCTGTAGGCTACGCGCGGACGTTGTCTGCGGGCTGTTGGTGAGTCCCGTCAGGCGCGCAGCTCGCGGACGACCTGTGCGACGACCTTGCCATCGACCGCGCCGGGGAGGCCCG
>JBGTLW010000283.1:0-10867 GCA_041743835.1 Phycisphaeraceae bacterium
GCCACATGGAAATCCTGCTGGCCGCCCCCGCGCCAGACGCCGGGATATGGGCCGTGAGCAGCTTCAACGGCCCGGCCGTCCGCTGCGACCGGCCCGCCCCACCCGACCAGCAGCCCGACGTGAGCTGGTACATCGCGGCCAGCGAGGCGCTGGGTGACCGGGCAATCGCACAGGTCGAAGCCGACGCCGCCGCACCGCTCGGCAGTATCGCAAGGATCGACAAGCTCGAAGCCATGCTCGCGGTGGTGGTCGATCACGAGAAGCTGCACCAGCGCCTGGGCGACGCGGCTAGGGCGATGCTGAGCAGGGCCGCGACGGGTTCCGCAGGAGCGCAGCCGGGGCGCACAACTGGTGTGCAGGGCAAAGGAGTGGAGGTCACGCGTGGCTGATGTGCCCGGCCGTCCCAAGCCCAGGCGTCGCCGCTGGGTTGTGTATGCTGCGGTGCTGCTGCTGGCAACGGCGGGCGCGGCCGTGGGCGTGGTGTACTACCTGTGGGTCGCGCGCGATGCGCAGTGGTCGCAGACCCTGCGCACGATCGAGGAGATACCCGAAGCGGAGCAACTCGCCAGCGCGCGGGCGCTGGAGGATAGGGTCACCGAGCACACGTCCAACATCCGCGGCCAGGAGCCGTGGACCATGCAGCTAAGAATCGACGAGGCGAACACGTGGCTTGCCCAACGCCTTCGGCCATGGGCGAGGAGCCTCAACCAGCCCATCCCGCCACAGGTCGGGCGCACGGCGGTGTGGACCAAGGCCGACCGCATCTATCTGGGCACGGAGGTCGAGATCAACGGCGTGCAGCAGGTGATTTCCTTCGGCGTGGTGCCGTCCATCAATGAGGCTGGCCAACTGGTGCTCAAGCTCGGGAGCGTGCGTGCGGGGAAGCTGCCCGTGCCGATCCAGGCCCTGATTGATCGGCTTGGGCTGCGCACCGACCCCCGCTATGCCGAGGCGCTGCCTTACATCGAGCAGGCGGTGGAGGGCATCGTGCTTGAACCCGCGCGGATCGACTCGCGGCAGGTGCGCATCACCGCCATCGATGTCGGCGAAGAAGCGATCACGCTGACGCTCATCACCGAGCCACACTGAACCAGCCCCCTTGCCGCACGCCTGCCAAGCGTAATGTGTGCCCTATCCGCGCGCTCCGACCCCGCCTACAATCTCGCACCGTGAACACCCCACCCCCCGGAACAACCCCCGCAACAAGCCCCAGCCTACCCCGCAGCCCAAGCCCCAAGCGCGTCGTCGTCGGCATCACCGGAGCCAGCGGGGCCGCGTACGCCCAGCGGACGGTGCAGCTGCTGGTCGCGTCGGGCGTGCAGACGCACCTGGTCATCTCCCCGCTTGGCCAACGGCTGCTGCACGATGAGCTGGGGATGGAGGGCGTCGATCTGCCAACACTGGCCGGCATCGCAGCCGACGACCCCACGGCCGGGCTGCTCACGCTGCACAACTTCCGCGATGTCGGCGCACCCATCGCCTCGGGCTCGTTCCAGCACGACGGCATGCTCGTCATCCCCTGCTCGTCCAACTCGCTCGGCTGCATCGCCACCGGCCAGGCCCAGACGCTGATCCACCGGGCCGCGCACGTCACACTCAAGGAGCGCCGACGGCTCGTGCTCGTCCACCGCGAAAGCCCGCTGTCACTCATCGACGCACGCAACATCGTGTCCGTGACCGAGGCCGGGGCGATCGTCGCGCCAGCCAACCCCGGCTTCTACATGTTGCCCGAGAAGGTCGAGGACCTGGTGGATTTTGTCGTGGGTCGCTGCCTCGACCTCCTCGATATCCCGCACGACCTGAACATCCGCTGGACCACCCAACTCGCCTCGCTGCGCCAGTCACGCACCGCCAATCACGATCGCGTTTAGCCGGCGGCACGACGTTCCCCTCGTCTTGAAGGAAATGAAAAAGCAGGGGCACTTCGTGCCGCCCGCTAAACAGGAAAGGGCTCGTGTTCATGATGCGATCCGTGACCCTCGCCGCGGCGTGCTTGTTCGTCGCCGCCGCAACCGCGCAACCGGCTCCACCGATCCCGCTCGTCGAGGCGGTGCGCGACCAACACCCGCGCCTGCTGTTTGATGCCCAGGAATTGACGGAAATCAAGGCGTTCATGCAGACACCGCGCGGCCGCATCATCGCCAAAGACTTCGCCGCGTATGTCGGCTCAAGCGCCAAGCCCGACAAGCCCACGTTCCTGCACGACGCGACCGACGGCCAGCGACAGGGCTTCTGGCGGCTGCCCACCATCGCGCTGCACGCGGCGATGACCGGCGACCCCGCCTCCACCCGCAAAGCCACCGAGTTCATGGCCTTCCTCCTCGAACAGGAGCACTGGGAGCTGGGCAAGGAGATCGACAGCGGCATGAGCGCGGCGAACATCATGATCGGCGCGGCGCTGGCCTACGACTGGCTCTACCACAAGCTCGACCCCGCGTTCCGCGAACGATTCCGCACGAAGCTGCTGCTGCAAGCCACACGCATGTACAAGCTCGGCCACCTCCAGGGCTCGGATGCGATCGCCTACTGGCAGCAGGACCCGCAGAACAACCACCGCTGGCACCGCAACGCCGGGCTCGCGCTGGCCGTGCTGGCCGCAGCACAACCCGGCCGCGAAGAAGACGACTGGCTCCTGGCGCGCGTGAAAGACGAGCTCGACTTGGTCGCGCGCTGGCTGCCCGAGGACGGCACGAGCCACGAGTCGTTTACCTACATGGTCTTCGGCGGGTCGCACCTGCTCCTGGCCATGACCGCGAGCGACCGCTGCCTGGGCACCGATCACCTGCAAAAGCCCTTCTTTAAGAACGTCAACCGATTCATGACCCAGTCGCTCACGCCCGGCCTCAACCAGCGCTTCGCCTACGGCGATCAGGGCGGCACCGGGGTCGATGCGCTGGGCTATAGCGTGTTCCTGCTCAAGACCGCCGCGGTTCATCAGCAGTCAGTGGACCTGTATGCACTCGATCACCTGATCGATCAGAAAGGTGTGGGCGGGCCACACGCGTGGCTCGGGTTGGTGTGGTACCCGCGCGGGCTCGAGCCGGGGCAGATCGCCGACCTGCCGACGCGCGACTTCTTCCCCGACCTGGGCATGTTGATCGTCCGCGATACGTTCGGCCCGCGCGGCATCGGCGCGCTGTTCAAGTGCGGCCCGCTCGGCGGACACACGCTCAACCACTACCGCGCGGCCAACAACTTCGCCTACCTCAACGTCGCGCACGACGACCCCGATGCCAACAGCTTCACGCTGTTTGCAGAAGGCAAGTTCCTCGCCGAGACCGACCGTTACGCCCAGCGCAAGCAGTCGGCAAGCCACAACACGATCCTGATCAACGGCGTCGGACAGGCTGCGCAGGGGCGGCCCGACGTGCAGCACTGGAGCCAGCCGGCCAGAGGCCGCGTGTCGATGCACGACACCGCGGTCATCACAGCCAAGGCGGAGCGTGGCCCGCACCTCGCGATCGAGGGCGAGGCGGGCGGGGCATACCCGATCGACACCAGCAAACCCAATCGCCCGGAGGTGCAGCGCTACCGCCGTGCTTTCTTCTGGATCGAGGGGCGTTATGTGCTGGTGCTCGATGACATCCGCCTCGCGTCACCGGGCGAGGTCACGTGGCTGATGCAGGGGCCGACGCTGACGGCGGACGCGCGCGGGGGCGGCCATTATCAACTCGGACGGGACGGCGTGACACGCGGGTTTGCGGTCGCGAGCACCCACACCACCGCGGAAGTGATCGACGTATCGCCTGCCGAGCATCGAGGCAAGCCGTTAGGCTGGCAGCAGCTCCGCCTGACCACGAAGACAGATAGCGTGCGCTTCGCAAGCGTGTATGACCTTTGGGACCGCAAGCAACTGGCCGTCGCGCTGGAGGCGAAAGGGGCGGATCGCGCGGCGGTCCGCGTGACGGGTGGGGGCATCGACGATGTGTGGGACTGGCAGGCGGCGGAGTCGCGATTCGGTCCCTCAGCCATCGCCGGCCGGACCGCTGGGGGTGAGGCGTTGATCTCGCTGGACCAGCCAGAGCCGCAAACACGCAAGCTCATTGAGGCGACGCAAGAGGCGCTGCGTTGAGTCGGCACGCCTTGCATTATGATGTCGTGGCATGACGACCCAGGCGATTTCAACACGCAGAGATTCGTGGTCTGTGAAACTCTGCCACGTCGCGCGCGACATCAAGCTGTCGCACACGGTGTTTGCCCTGCCGTTCGCGCTGCTGGCGATGTGCCTGGCGTCGGCCAGTGACGACGTGCCCGGCCGTCTGCCACACGCGGGCCAGGTTGCGCTGATCGTGCTGTGTATGTTCCTTGCCCGCACCTTCGCGATGACTGTGAACCGCTGGGCGGACGCGGGGATCGACGCAACCAATGAGCGTACCGCGAAGCGCGCGATCCCCGCAGGGCGGTTATCGAGGGGTTTTGTGCTCGGTGTGGCGGTGGGGTGTGGCGTGTTGTTTGTTGTCGCGGCTGGGGGCTTCGGCTTGTGGTTTGATAACTACTGGCCGGTCTATCTCTCGGTGCCCGTGCTGGCTCTGGTGGGTGGCTACAGCTTCATGAAGCGGTACACGTGGTTGTGTCACGTGGTGCTGGGCGTGGCGCTTGCGGCTTCGCCGGTGGCCGCGGCGATCGCGATCTACCCGCCGTACCTTGCCGAGGTTGATATCTGGTTGCTGAGCGGGATGGTGCTGTGCTGGGTGGCTGGTTTCGACATCATCTACGCGTTGCAGGATGTCGAGGCGGACCGCAAGCACGGGTTGTATTCGATGCCCGCGCGGCTGGGGGTGGAGCCCGCGCTGTGGATCAGCCGGGCGCTGCACGTGTTGGCGGTGCTGCTGCTGTGCGGCATCGCGATCCTCAGCCCGCACCTGTACATGCTCTTCAACTTGGCGGTTGCCGCGACCGCGGCGCTGCTGGTTACCGAGCACGCCTTGATCTTAAAGTCACCACAGCGGCACCTGAACATGGCGTTCTTCACGGTCAACGGCATCATCAGCCTGCTGCTGGGCGCTGCGGGAATCGCAGACACGATGCTCTTCCGCGTGACGTAAAAAAACATCTACTGCTTCGCGGCATAGCCGCGTCGCTACGCGGTGCGGATGTGGCCGGCTTGCGTCGAAAGCCGGCAGTGGGGACGACTCATGCGGACGCGGTGTTGGGGTCGCACGTGCGGTCCACGGCCTGGGCGATGCGGGCGAGGCTGGGCATGAGGTCGGCCAGGGACTGGGGTGTGATGGACTGTGCGCCATCGGTCATCGCACGCTCGGGGTCGGGGTGCATCTCAATGATGATGCAGTCGGCCCCGGCCGCCACGGCCGCGCGGGCCATGTCTGGAACCATCCGCGCGTGACCCGTGCCGTGCGAAGGGTCGATCACCACGGGCAGGTGCGTGCGGTGGTGGAGCTCGGGCACGGCGGAAAGGCTCAGCGTGTTGCGCGTGTGGTTCTCGAACGTGCGGATGCCACGCTCGCAGAGCACCACGTTGGGGTTGCCCGCGGCGAGGATGTATTCCGCGGCCTGGAGGAACTCGTCGATCGTCATCGCCATGCCGCGCTTGAGCATGACCGCCTTGTCCGTGTCGCCGCAGGCCTCGAGCAGCTTGTAGTTCTGGCTGTTGCGCGTGCCGATCTGCAAGCAGTCGGCGTACTTGCTGACAAGCGCGACGTCGCTGGGCGTGATGACCTCGGTGACGATGTGCAGGCCCGTCTCATCGCGTGCGGCTGCGAGCATCTTCAGCCCGTCCTCCGCGTGGCCCTGGAAAGCGTAGGGGTTCGTGCGTGGCTTGAACGCGCCGCCACGCAAGGCGTGCGCGCCCGCCGCCTTCACCGCTCGCGCGGCTTCGAGGATCTTCGCCTCGCTCTCCACGCTGCAAGGCCCGGCGATCACAGGCACCTGCGTCCCGCCCACGACCACCCCCTTCCCGATCTTCACCTGCGAGCGCTTGCCCTCGGTCGTGTGGATCGACGCGAGCTTGTAAGCCTCCATCACCCGCATGACCTTGTTCACGCCCGCGGCGTTCTCAAGGACCATGAGGTCGGCCTTGGTCTCGTCGCCGATGACCGCGATCACGTCCAGCTCGCTGCCGTGGATGACGTGGTCCTTGAGGCCCATCTCGCGGATGAGGCTGGTGACGTGTTCGACGTTTGCTTTGGTGGCGGTGGGTTGCATCACGATGATCATCTCAGGGCTCCGGTGAAAGGTTCGGGGTTTGGCGTCGAGCCTGGACAACAAAAAACCCCGCCGCGTGGCCGCGTCGGGGGTCGTCCTTCACAAAGGGTCTGCATAAGTCAGACGGACCGCGACACGGCTTGGGGCCGGGCATACCAGTACGCAAAAAAGAAGAAGCGGTCACGGGTCATGACACAAGTATGGGCTATGGTTTGAAAAAGTCAATAGCGGCGGCAGAAAATTATCAGTGGATGGTCAGGCTCGGGGCGTCCGCTTCGCCGCTCATCAGGTGGATTTCGACCTGCTGGCCCAGGGCTGTGACGATGGTTTGCAGCTCAGCCGCGAGCTTGTCATCGCCGGTGAAGTTCGCGTGGGGGTCGCCCGCGTCACAGTTCCGGCGCAGGGCGGTGTTGATGGGCACCGCCCCGAGGAACGGGATGCCCATCTGCTGTGCGAGCATCTGCGCGCCGCCCTTGCCGAAGATGTCGTACTCCTTGCCATCGTCCCCGATGAAGTAGCTCATGTTCTCGACGAGGCCAAGCACCGTGATGCCCAGTTGACGGAACATATTCACCGCGCGCTTGGCGTCGTCCTGCGCAACCTTCTGGGGCGTACACACGACGACTGCGCCGGTCAGCGGCAGGAGCTGCGCCATCGTCAACGGCACATCGCCCGTGCCGGGCGGGAGGTCGATGATGAGGAAGTCCAGGTCGCCCCAGTCGGTCTGTGTGGCGAGTTGGCGGAACGCGCCGTGGGCCATGGGCCCGCGCCAGATCAGCGGCTTGTCGTCATCGACCAGTGCGCCCATGGTGATGGACCGGATGCCGTGCGTCTCGAAGGGCAGGATCATCTTGCCCTCGGTGCGCACCTCGTATTGATCGGTGCCGAGCATGGTGGGCAGCGATGGGCCATAGATATCGCCATCCATCAGGCCCACGGCATACCCCGCCCGCGCCAGGCCGACCGCGACATTGACCGAGACGGTGGACTTGCCCACCCCCCCCTTGCCCGCCCCGACCGCGATGATGTGCTTGACCCGGGGCAGCGGGTTGTTGGTTCGTGCGTCGTGCTGCGCGGCTGCGGGGTCGGGCTGGTTGGATTGGGCTGGCGGCATGTGGGCTCCGGCGGGCTGGCGTGGGTTGGGGTCCACGTCCGATCATACGGGCGCAGCCAGCGTCGGGCCAATACGCCAGGTGTTGTGAGCCGATGCAATAGCCAAGCGGACGGCCCGTTAAGCCACCAGTGGGCCACGTGCCCGATGGCAAGAAGCAAACCCGTTGAAAGGATGACACCATGAAGAATCGAACGTTTGGCATGTTGAGTACCGGATTGGCTGTGGCGCTGATGAGCGCTGGCGTTGCGTTCGCGCAGCCCGCTGAGAAACCCGCACGGGAGGACGCCCCGAAGCGCGAGCGGCCCCAGCGCGATGCCGAGCGGCCGGCCCGTGAAGGTGAGCGGAGAGGCCCCGGCGCAGAAGGCCCGATCCGCATGTTGTATCGGGATATCACGCTAAGCGAAGAGCAACGCGCCGAGGTGCGTGAGCTGGCCGAGGCGCACAAGGGTCAGCACGAGGCTTTCGCGGCCAAGCTCCGCGAGGCTGCGAAGAAGGCACGCGATGCCCGTGAGGCTGGCGACAAGGAAGCGGCCGAGGCGGCCATGGAAGAGTTGCGCAAGATCGCCTCTCACCCGCCGATCCTGGACCTGCTCGATGGTTACCGCGATGTGCTGACCACGGATGCGGACAAGGCCCAGTTCGACAAGAACGTGGAAGAGGTGGTCAAGCATGTCAAGGAGCGCGTGCAGGAGCGTCGTGAAGAGCGGCGTGAAGGCAGGCCCGAGGGCGACCGCCCGCAACGCAAGGGCGACGGAGAGGGTGAGCGCCCGCAGCGGAAACGCGATGGCGAAGGCAAGAGCGACGCCGAGCTGGATATCTAAAACCACGCAGCGGTCCACACACTCAACCGCTCGCAACCATGCAACCCACAAGGCCCGCGGCAACGCGGGCCTTTCTCATGCGCTCGGCGTGCAGCCAGGGACAGGAGCAGAACTAAGGATGACCGGGTGACACGGTCAAGCGACGGTTGGCCCGATGATTCGCCGGGGTGCCACACCTCAGCCGCAGGCTGATGTGTGCCAGCGTCGAACCACACATCGGCTTCGCCGAGGTGTGGCACCCGGCAATGGGTCTTGATAGATCATTGACCCGGAAAGATCAACGGGGTAACTTGAAATGGATGCCCTGAAGCGTAACCAGGACAAACCGGGTGGGATTGAGTACATCCTGCAATTGAGCGTACCAATCTTGTGTGCTCAATGGAACCGTTCAATCAATTGTTTTACCGCTTATGATGCTTCAATCTCACGCATGGAAACAAGCTGGCTCAGTCGCGCTTTGGCGCTACAAGGAGAATCAACGTAATTTCCCCGGCTGGCACCTCACTGCAGATGCCCCTGGCTGTGTTTCTCTGCTTGCCTTGCTTGATGCACTTGCTTGTAACGGTGGCACCAGCTCTCGCACGCTTGCGGTTCAAGCACCAACGCAAGCCATCCTCTCTGTGCCAAACAATCGCTCGTCTGCTTGGTGGGCACCTTCCAAACTTCGTCTGTCGCTCTCTGCAAGCCCCTCAGAGTGGAGCTTCCCTGAGGCATTGGAGCCAGCTGCGCTTACGTTCGGACTCGAGTGGCTGCCTGAGTTGCGGCAGGGCATCGCTGGCATTCCGCGTGGTGATGGAGACTATTCCATTGGCAGGCCCGCTAGTGGCAATCTACAACTATGGTTTTGGTGGCAGCCGGCGGCCGCTGCCTAACACTTTATTCAAGGGCGGGTGGCCCGATGCGTGCACGGGGTGCCACACCTCAGCCGCAGGCTGATGTGTGCCGCCATCGAAACCACGCATGGCCCGCCTCGCTGCGCTCGTTGACCATGGCACCCCATCTCTCCGGTACAACTGCGGTGACAAGACATTGACTACGGGTGCCCGACCGCAGAGACCTCAACCACCCCATCGCTCGGCTTCACCGGCTCGCGCACAAACTCGCGGCGGCGATGCCAGGCGCGGCGGCTCCATTCCTTGTAGCCCCACAGGCTGAAAAACTCATCACTGGCAAGCCGCCAACCCTCGCCCAACGTGTCCTCCAGTGCAGTGTTGGCTGACGTATCCGGCTTCAGCCCGGCCCGGTAGTGGGTCCAAACTACCACCCGCTCGAGTTCGGGCAGGGCTTTGAGTTGGTCGGGGAGCTGGCGGAAGTGGATGTTGGGCGGTTGGCGTTCCAAGCGTTTGGGCACCTGATTGCCGGTGCGTCGGCCGCTGCCGTAGATCCAATTGCCGCGCATCTCTTGGGGCGATGGGCGGATGAGCTTGTGACGCGCGAGGTAGTACGAGCCGGGCCACGAATCCAATCGGGCTGCGTTGCGCCACGCCGCGCCGCCGTGGCCGTTGAAGAAGTACGCGGCCACACGGTCGGGCTCATCGCTCGCGTCCCACAGGTCCGCGGT
The DNA here is from genome assembly GCA_041743835.1 of Phycisphaeraceae bacterium. Classification (GTDB taxonomy): domain Bacteria; phylum Planctomycetota; class Phycisphaerae; order Phycisphaerales; family Phycisphaeraceae; genus JBGTLW01. The sequence continues at coordinate 9,659 of JBGTLW010000283.1, forward strand.
CATCAGGTCGTAGCGCGGCTCGGTGTCCTGCGTGATGCGCATGCCCGCGGCCCCGAGGTTGCACGCCACAAACGCTGCGATCACCACCGCACGCACCGGCCAGCCCGGCAGCCGCAGGATCAACCACGCCAGCGCAATCGCCACCGCCGGCCAAACGATGCCCAGATACCGGGGCATCCACACAGGCTTCCATTCATAGCTGCGCGGATTGCTCGCCTGCTTCGCCAACCACGCCACGGCACTGCGGTTGTCCGCAACATGCGCCATCACCGTCCAGAAAAGCCAGAGCACCGCACACATCCCCAACACCACCACCAACGCGTACACCATGTGCACACACCGCACGCCCCGCACACGCCAGCCCGGCCCGGCAAACCACAAGCCAAGCGCGGGCACGCCGATGCTCAGCACCGCAAAGGGCAAAGGCGACAGCAATGCCTCGGCATAAGCCCCCAGCCAGAACAACCCGCCCTCGGTCAGTGCAGACTTGAGCGGGATCAGCGCCGCCGCCGCCACCGCGACCATCACCCCAAGCCGCGCCACCCACCACCGCATCAACCCCAGCACCAGCACCGCCACAGCCAAGCCAACGACCAGCCACCAAGGCAGGCCCCAGGGCCCGAGCATCGCCCGCTCGCTCCACACCATTTCCGTGGCCGGGGCCTCCACACCAAACACACCGAGCCACACCGACTCAAACTGCGCCCACACCACCGCAAGCCAGTGCCACGGCGGGACAAAATCCTTCAGCGATCGGCAGTAGAAAAACCCATACGTCGGCAGCACCAGCCACATCGCCAGCCACACCGCGCCGCGGTATGCCGCGATGAAAGGGCGCTGGCTGTCAGACCCTGCTAGCGATACCGCTTCATCACTGGCCGCGCGCCCGAGCGGCACGGAAGCATGTTCCTGCGCATCAAGCGTCATCGCGTCGTTTGTGGCCGCGGGCTTGTGCGCGAGCCTGCGGGACCAAGGCAGTAACGCCACCGCACACGCCACCGCAAGCACACTCATTAGCGTGATGAAGCTGATGACAATGGTGCGCGGGATGACGTACAGGCCGTCGCGCGTCTTGGCGGCCATCTGCCTCGCCGAGGGGTAGTGCCAGCCGAGGAGGTACACGGAGGTGGACCGCCGCAGCGTTTCAGGGCCATTGGTCACGCGCAGCCACGTCAGGCCGCTGGCATCCCATCCGGTGAACTCATCGCG
>JBGTLW010000284.1:0-4826 GCA_041743835.1 Phycisphaeraceae bacterium
GGCCATCGCCATTGACATCGCGCCAGATCGAGCCGTGCCGATCCTCGACGCCCTCGCCCTTCGCCGCACCCTTCGGCCAGGCGAACTCCCTCTCGTGGATACCCGTGAACCGCACAGCGGGGACCGCGGTATGACCATCGAACCGGAATACATCCACGTTGCCGGGCCACTGTGATGTGACGTACATGAAGGGATTGCCTTCGATCCTTGCGAAGCCGAAGGTGTAGCGGTGTTTGCCGGTGAGGCGGATGTCGTGCGGGTACCTGAAGCGATCCAGCGTGTATCCGACGCGGGTCCATTCTTTGCCGACCGGCTTGCTGTAGTCCATCTGGTAGTGATGGAAGAGCGTGTAGAGGTCGGCCGCATCGTTGAGCGGATCGACGCCGACGTTTTCCAGGAACTCTAGGCCGAGCAACTCCCAGTTGAGTTGCCCGTCGGGCTTGAGCGATCGCAGCACCGTGCCCGAGCCATCGCTCGCGGCCTGCCCGCGCAGGTTGCCGTCGCTGGCGATGTAGAAATTGCCCTCGCTATCGACACCGATGCCTGTGATCCCATCGAAACGCGTCGGCGTGACTTTGCCCGCAGGCTCGGCCAGCAAGCTTTCCGCGAATGTGCCGACTTCCTTCGGGTCATTGGTGATGTCGTAGATGATGACCTGATTGCGTGGGCCGTTCTCCCCCATCAGCAATCGGCCGTCGGGATGCACCGCCAGCGCACGGGGGTTCACGATGTCGGTGATGACTTTGCCCGTCGGCTTGCCCTGGGGGGTGATCTGCACCAGTCGCGGGTCTTGACCGCCGCGTCGTTCCATGTGCTGGATCACCCACAGGTGGCCGGTGGTGTCAGCCACGAGCTTGCCGGGGACGGTGAACTCAATGCGTCGGGTCTCCTTCATCGACTCGATGTCGAAGACCACAATGACGTCCTGCTTCTCGATGCTGGCGAACAACTCTTGATCCACGATCGCCAGGCCGCGGATGTCGTGGGTGTTGATACGGAACTCACCGGCCTGCGGGTAGAACTTGGCGGGGTTGCGTTCATCTCGCCGGGTCTGGAGCGTACCCTGGCGGTCGAACCGGCGGATCATGGCGTCGGTCTTGGAGCCGAAGCCACCATAGCCGAAGAATACGTAGCGCTGGTTCGCAGTCACCGAGCGTCCGCCCGAGTGGCCGAACGGCGGGAACCACAGCACCGGCTCGCCATCCTGATAGGCGCACTGCTCGCGACAGTCTTCGTCCCACCAGGTGGTGGCGTACACCCGTCCCTCGGGTGAGACGAACATGTCCTGGATGTGGCCCTGCACATACTTCGCCTGGTCCCCCGCCCCAAAAGTGTTGCCGATCCAGGACGTGCGATACGCGGGCTCAGGCTCCGCAGCCCACACCGGGGCCACGAACATAAGCAGCAGGCACAAGCACAGTGGCAATCGAAGGTCGGTCGTCGGTGTCATCCGTAGCTTCATCACGATCTCCAAGGGACAAGACTTCACAAAACTCATTGAGACAGCTTGAGGACGCCCCACTGCCGCGTGGGCTCGGCCTCGGTGGGCAGGTCGGCGACCATGCCGGTGCCACCAACCCAGAACTCGCGCGACTGGGTCCGTGACCCGCCGCGATCCGCATAGAAAACACCAAGCTCGATCGGCAACTCCGTGCCCGCGGGGGGCATGGCGTCATAACCAAGCTCGGACCACGGGATGCGGAACTGGATGACGTACCCGTTGTTGATGCGTCGCTGTGCAAAACCGATGCCCTCCAGCCGCGAGACCTCCGGCACCTTCCGCACATGCACATCTGAACGGTAAGTCACCGCTTGATCCGTAGCCTCACCCTCGTAGCGCATGCGGATGATGGTGGGCTTGTCGTTGTGCACGCCCGCGACAAACCGCAGCACGCCGAGCCTCGGCGAGCGGACCTGCAACTCCACACCGCCGCCGGTCGCGAAGAGCTGCGACCAGTCGGTGCCCTTGTTGTCCATCGCTGTGGCGCTCGTAGCGAGCTGCCACTTGAGGTGGAGCCCATCTCCGCGGTAGCCAGCCTGGACCTGTGCACCGGCAAACTCGACGCGCTTCCCGCGGAACATGTCTTCACCCTGCTTCGGTGGCGTCGCCACCAGCGGGTCGAGTGTCCGCTTCGCGCCGGGCTCCGGCGCTTGGGCGGCTGGGTCCAGCCGTTCGCCGCGCCCGAAAAGCCCCTGCCCCGCTTGCAGTTGCAGTTCGCCACCCTCAAAGCGGCGCACACTCTCGAGCCCCGTCACCTCGACCACAGCCGACCGGCTCATGCCCAGCAGGTAGTACGCCCCTTCCTTGAAGCCTTGCCCCCCCGCTTCCGCACGAACGAAGTGCGCGTTGAAGCACTCGTCTTGCAGCGAGTACTCATCCACGCGAAGGCCGGGCTTAGCGCGATCCGGCGCTATCGAGTCCCACCCATCCGCGAACGCATACGGCCGAAACAACGTGGTAATGAACAGGCCGTCCTCACGGGTGAGCAAGTACTTCTGCCCATCGGTGCTGTGCAGCGCATAGACGTTGCCCAGATCACCCGGGCCTTCAACGACGCCCTGCATCGCATTGACGCGGTGGATGCTGCCCGGCCGCATCACCTGCCGGCTTTCCCTACCCAGCGCCTTGATTCCTTTCGAGTCATAAGGATACGACCAGACGGGTTGGCCATCAGCATCGCGCAGGCTTGTGATATCGAGCATCGAGCCATCAGTCCCGACATGCACCACGTCCCAGGTATCCGCGCTGAGCCGATCGAGGTCTTCAACGCGATAGACCGGCGCGTTGTGGGCATTGAACCCGTGCCGGGGCAGTCGCCAAGTACCGACCAGACTTTCATCGACGTGTTTGCCTTGCCAGCCGGGCACGCTCCAGTACAGGTTCAGGTCCGCATCCATGGTGGTCAGCCCCGCAAACGCCTGTGGGAAGAAGGCGATTTCCTCGGGCTGCACGCGGCCGTCGCTGTTGTCATCGGTCCAGATGAACCCGCCGATCTCGGTTGGCCACGTGACGGCTGAGAAGAACGGTGCGCCGCGTGGATGGTTCCAATGCGGCACGTCATCGGCATCGGGGTCCATGCCGATCTGCTTCGCGTACTGCGGCCAGTCAGACAGGCGCTTCGCCGCTTCGAGCACCGGCTTAGCAAGCCACTGCTCCTCACGCCGCGTCTGCAAGGATCGGCCGCGCATCCAGTCCATGATGTTGCCGATCGCAGCTCGCGGAACGAACCGATCGTCCACATACTCGCCGATCGCCATCGGCCCGTTGGCATTGAACTGGTACGGCCGCCAGCGCGCATCATGGGCGTGCATGTACCCGCCCTGCATCGCGCTGTATCGCCGACCATCGACCTCGTACACGATGCCGGGCCGGCCCGCGAAGGGCTGATCCGGCTGATGGCCGTGTTCCTTCCAGAAGTCCACGTAACGCCAGGGCAACTCAATTGGCTGCGAAGCGCCGGTTTCCAGATTCACATCAAAGATCACGCCGAAGTTCGTGTCCATGATCCGCCACGGGTGCTTCGGGTCGATCATCGCCGCGCCGCCGCCGTAGTGCGCCGGCCCGACGAACTGATGCACCAAAGTGGGCTTGCTTGCCTTCACGTCCGCGGGCATCTCCCACACGCTCACCCGCTTGGGAGACTGAGTGAACTCGGTGACCCACAAACGACCCCGGCCATCGATCTCGATGCCCGCCGGCTGGAAGAATGACTCGGGGTCGAACGCACCCACCCCAGCCCCGCCCTCGCGGCCCATCGCACGCAACAGATTCCCCTGCGCGTCAAACACCTTCACCTGGTGCGACGCGGGGCGATCCAGCCGCAGGAATCGGTGCGACAATTGCCCGTTTCGTGTGAATTGATGAATGCCCGTCGCGCCCTGATCCGAGACGTACACACGACCCGCCGCGTCCACCGCCACGTCCCACGGCGCGCTGATCGGCGCGGCGGTGAACGGCGTGACTTTGCCGGTTTCCACATCGACGAGCACCACCGACTCGTCCGCAGCAGCCACGCAGCGGCCATCGGGCAGCCAGGCCATGCCCCACAGGCGCACCGGCAGCGACCGCACATACTCAAGCTTCTGGCCCGAGGCGTTGAGCTTGAAGACCAGCGTGCGCGGTTGCGGAACGTTCACATCCGCTGCGAACACCTCGCCGCCGTCATCCGTCGCACGCGCGCCAACCACGCGCAGTGTCGGCTTGCGACCCTCACGCACCGCCTCGGGGATGTCACGCTCTTCGAGGGCCAGCCAGTTCCGGCCAGTTGCCGGGTCCACCTCCCAGATCGCGCACTCGCCAAGATAGCTGCTGGCAAAGACACGCTCGCCCACCGCAGCCAACGCCTCGGCCCCGCACCATGCGCGGCGGTCCAGCCACTTCACGCCCCACTGCTTGCGGCCCTCAAAATCACTGGCGATCAGGCCGTGACCCCACTCCGCCTCGTTGCTGCCGATCACCATGCGGTCGCCCACCTTCACCAGCGCCGTCGCCGAAGAGTGGTCGCCGGTCCACGCGCCGGTCTTGCCGTAGAGCCAAGGCGGGTTGCCGTGCTGGAAACTGCCTCGGTAGATCGCCGCGATGTCATCGCGGTGCAGGCCGACCCACCGGTATGTCCCCGCTTCGACCAGCTCGCCAGCGTCGTTGCGGCCGTCCCACTCGATCGTGTGTTGCCCGGCCTTGAACGGTAGGTTGCCAAAGAGATTGCGCACACGCTTGCCTTCGGCATCGTTGATCGCGATCGTCGCCCAGCCATCGGCGGGCATTGTGAAAGTCACACGATTGGGCTCCTCGCCCACCGCCACGCCGCTCATCGGCATCGCCACCA
>JBGTLW010000285.1:0-2769 GCA_041743835.1 Phycisphaeraceae bacterium
GCTGCGCGGGGCGGGGCTCGGCGGGCACGGTTGCCTGCGTGGTGTTGCCGCCGAAGCTGTCGTACTCAAACCAGCGCACCCACGACACCGAATCGACCGGGGCGAACTCGTCGGCCTTGTGCGGCACCTTGCCGTGCGGGAAGTCGTCGGCGGGCTTGCCCCAGTGGTACCACTGCTGGTGGACCCCGAACGGCGCGATCGATTCATCGCGTGGCAGGCGGAATCGCTCATTGACTTCGATCCAGCCGTCGTTGGCCATGAACCGGACCAGCACCTCAAGGTGCTTCTGGCGTTTTGGCACGTCTTCGCGGGGGGGCTGGTTGGGTTCCCATGTGTGGGTCTGCTTGCCCAGTTCCAGCGGGAGTGCGGGTGTGGAACCATTCTCGCCGCTGTCTTCGAAGACGTAGGTGATCCGGGCGTCGATAAACACCGGTCCCCGCTCGATGATCTGCGTCGTGGCAGCGATGACCCTGCTCGACCCGTCGAAGTATGCCCGGCCATCCCACTGGGCGGGGCCCTCCGGCCGCGCGCCACCGAACCAGTGGGGCAGGTCGCCCAGCGCGATTGGTTTTGAGAATTTGTCGGGGTAGTGGCGGAGGCGGGCCTGGTACTTGCCGTTGGAGATCAGGTGGAAGTCGCCTTCGCGGGTGACCGTGAGGGGCGAATCGGTCTTCTGGCCGGGGATCAAGTGCACATCAATGGTTCGGGGCACCTGTGGCCGACCCTTTTCCTGCGGGATGGGCTGGGCGCTGACGTGGAACCACAGCCGCGCGACTTGCTTGCCGTCACGCTCGACAAGTTGAAGCTGCGCGGGGCGGTCATAGGGTTGGCCATCCGCGCCGGGGCTGAGACGCACGGTCAGGTCTTGCTCAGCCCCGACCGCATCGGGTGACACCTCGATGTAGGTCATATCCCAGGGCCAACGCAGCCCCAGTTCGTTGGGGATAGTTGCGGTGATGGGCTTGTCACCCGCTGCGGGCACGGCATACAGAGCCAGGACAACCACGGGCAGGCAAGCGAGGAAGAGCGGCAGGCGGTGTGTAGTAGGCATATTTCCCTTGCTGGAGACTAGACGAATGACGGTATTGTATTGGTTGTGCGGACGCCGGGGGTTACACCGCTAGAAAAAACTACGTGTTGGGCCCAGCCCGGTGGATCGCGCCCTTTCCGAAGCGGGTGGTGATGTTGTCCGCGAGGCGATCGAGTTGCCGCTTGCGCTCCTCGGCCGGGTCGGTGAAAAGGCCGGGCTGCGCGGCCTCGGCGAACCCGCTTGCGCTGATGCCGATGAGCCGCACCGGCCGGAACTGGGCCGACGCCCACCGATCGAACATGAGCCTCGCGGCGTGGTAAAGGTCATCCGTCAGGTCCGTGGGGTGATCGAGCGTGGTGGCGCGGCTGATGGTCTCAAAGTCTCCGAAGCGGATCTTCGTGGTGACCGTGCGGGCCTTGAACCCCTTGGCACGCAGGCGTCTGCCCACCTGCTGCGCCTGCTCGAGCATCACCGCGCGGATGTGGTCAGGGTCGGCCACATCTTCGGCAAATGTCTGCTCCTGGCCGATGGACTTCGCGGTGTGGTCCGGGGTGACGGGGCGGTGGTCGATCCCGCGGCAGAGGCGATACAGCCGGGTGCCCGCGTCGCCAAAGAGCTGCGCGAGGCGTGGCTCATCGAGAGGCCGCAGGTCGCCGACGTAGTGGATGCCATGCTTCTGCAGCTTCTCGTAGAGCTTTGGGCCGACGCCCCAGATGCGGTCCACCGGCAGGGGCAGCAGTTTCGCATCCAGATTCTCCGGCGAGATCACCGTCAGGCCATCGGGCTTCTCCATGTCCGACGCGATCTTCGCGAGGAACTTGTTGAAAGACACGCCCACCGAGGCGGTGAGGCCGGTGGCCTTGTGGACCTGTGCCTTGAGCTTCGCCGCGATGTCTGGTGGCGGGCCCATCAGCCGCGTCAAGCCCGTGACGTCCAGGAACGCCTCATCGACGGACACCGGCTCGACCACGGGCGAGAAGTCGTCGAGCACCGCGAACATGGCGCGGGACAGATCGCGGATGCGGTCGCCCGGGACCTTCACGATGAGGGCGTGCGGGCATAGCCGGCGTGCTTTGGCCATGGGCATGGCCGATCGGCATCCGAAGCGTCTGGCTTCGTAGGACGCGGTGGTGACCACGGAGCGCGGCCCGGTCCCGCCGATGAGCACCGCCTTGCCCCGCAGCGTCGGGTCGTCCAACTCCGCGATGGAAGCGAAAAACGCGTCCATATCGACGTGCAGGATGGCACGGGTCTGGCCCATGCGGTAGATTTTAGGTGCAAAGCGCGCTGGTCGTGGTCAAGAATTGATCGGCCATCCATCGCCACAGCCTCCGCATCCAACGCTCACACCCCAAGGATCAGATTCATGACACGCCAAACCACGGTTAGCATTCGGGGCGAAGATTTCCTGATCAACGGCCAGCCGACGTATGCCGGCCGCGCCTGGCGCGGGCACCGGATCGAGGGGCTGCTCCTCAACAGCCGGATGGTGCAGGGCATCTTCGATGACCTCAACGACGCGACGCGCAGCCGATGGGACTACCCCGCCCCGCGAGCCGGGAAATGGGACCCGCAGCGCAACACCGATGAGTTTGTCGCGGCGATGCCCGCGTGGCGCGACCACGGCGTGCTGGGGTTCACCATCAACCTGCAAGGCGGGTCGCCCGAGGGGTACAGCAAGGAGCAACCCTGGGAAAACTCGGCGTTCGCGCCAGACGGCGCGTTGCGGCCGGCCTATA
>JBGTLW010000286.1:0-11960 GCA_041743835.1 Phycisphaeraceae bacterium
TGGCCAGCCACTTTCAGGCCAACACGCGAAGAAGCAGCCATGCACCAACAACACTCAGCACGCGATGGTTTCACGCTCATCGAGCTGCTTGTGGTGATCTCCATCATCGCGCTGTTGTTCGCGCTGCTGCTGCCTGCGTTAGGACAGGCGCGTGAGACGGCACGAGGTGTCCAATGCATGAGCAATCAGCGCCAGATCGGCGTGCTGCTTGCGCTCTACAGCGTTGAATCGGACGGCTATTACCCGGTCGCCGGGGGAGCTTGGGACGCTCCGTCCACATTCCAAAAAAATATCTGGCGGTCGCAGTTGAAACAGCTCGGGCTCATCAGCCACAGCTACGAGGTGGGGATCGCCTATCGGTCAAAGGCCGCGTCCGCGTCCCTGACGCCCAACCTGGATGTCTCGATGGCGAAGCTGTATTGCCCCACGTCGCCCAACACCGTTCGCTTCCCCGCGACCAATGCGGGCAATCCGCTCAAGACCTACACGATGCTCATCACGTCGAACACCAATGGTGTTTACAACTCCGAGCTGGGTGCCAACGCCATCGGTGCCGGCGGTTCGGGCTGGTGGCCGTCTCAGCCGGCGCGGGAGACCAACATCATGGGCTCGGCGTCCGACGTGCCGAGGCTTCTCGAAGATGTGGTTACCAATCAGTTCAACCATCTGGGCAGTATGTCCAACTGGTTGCTGGGGGCGTACGCGACCACGGGAGGCGGCGCGGTGTCGTCGGGCGTGGATCGGCATCTGGGCGGCACCAACATCCTGTGGGCAGATAGCCACGTCGAGCGCCAATCGGCCGATCAGTTGCGCACGGACCTGGCGCTCCCGAGTCAACGCACCAACTGGGCCGCACGCATCCGGCCATAGGGGCCCACTACGCATACAAAGTTTCCCGAGCCCGCCGATTTCCAGTCCCCTTAACCCGCTTCGTAGAGGAAAAATGTCATGCAAACCGAGTCCCTCCACCGTGTCAGTCATCCATGCCGTTTAACCCGATTGACCCGTTCCCCTAAACCCCTTCTGGAAAGGAAGACCCCCATGCCACGCACCCGTTTCCCCCTTGTCTGTGCCGTCCTGTCCCTGGCAGCCTTTGGCACCGCGGCCCACGCGGCACCGTTCACCGTGACCTACGACTTTGAGGATGGCAATGCCGTGAGGCAGCAGGGCAACGTCACCGGGGCCGGGGCCGGCAACGTCTCCGCTGTGAACGCTGCATTGGGAACCTTGGCGAACTCCGGTTTTTCTGGCAGTACCGACTCGATTTTCATCCGATCCGACAATACGAGCAACTCAGAATCCGGGGCCGTCATCGGCAACGACTACGTCGAGTTCACCCTGACCGCCAACACAGGCTTCATGTTCAGCCTCGACTCCTTCGCGTACGTCACCTTCGCGGAAGATCGGAACACGGGTTCGAGTGGCAACGGCATCACGCTCACCAACTTCGTCCGCTCCAACGCCGCGGGAGATAACTTCGTCACGACGATCACGGGCTCCACCGCCACCGACTCGGGTGCGGACAACCCCACGAGCGGCCCGCCCAATTACGCCCTCGACGGTGCATCCGCGAACGCGAGCCTGACAGCGAACACCGCCTACGACGACCTCACCAGCGTGACCTTCCGTCTCTATCAGTACGACAACGTCACCAGCACGGACCATTACGGCCGGATCGACAACATCGTGATCACCGGTGATGTGGTGCCGATCCCCGAGCCGGCGTCGCTGGCGCTGCTGGGCCTGGGCGGGCTGTGCTTGCTGTCGGGCCGCCGTTGCCGCCGGTGAATCGGTGCCGTACTTTGATCCTCCTTCGTGGCCGGTGGGGGCACCCACCGGCCACGATTTTGATTCACCTTTTCTCCCGAGGTTCGCCATGACCTGCAAACGTGCCGCCGCATTCACTTTGATCGAACTGTTGGTGGTCATCAGCATCATCGCGTTGCTGATCGCGATCCTGCTGCCCGCGCTGGGAGCAGCCCGAAACGCGGCGAGGCGGGTCCAGTGTGCTTCGAACCTGCACCAGTTGGGCATCGGGCTGATGGTCTACCACACCGACAATAACAGCCTTCCTTACCGTTCCCCGAATGCGAATCCCGAATTCCCGAAGTACCACCCGCACGGCCTGAAGATGCTGGGGGTGAGCACCGCCTACGCCGATCTCTTCGCAGAGATGGCTGGCAGCAAGGACCATCTGTACTGCCCGTCGAATTTCCAGGAGCGCACCCCCGAGACGCACTGGCCCGGCTCCAGTGGGACCATCAGCATCACCTACCAGATGCCCTTCATCCTCGAACCCGCGCAGTGGCTGATCACCTATCCCGACTACCGTAACCTCGACGCCCGGGTGGTACTCGCCAGCGATTACCTGGGGGCGACCACCGCCTCGGGCGGCGACCCCGCCAACCCCAGCACCTACAACCACAAACTGACCGACACCGGCCCCGAGGGGATGAACATGCTCCGCGGAGACGGGTCGGTGAACTGGACCAACGCGCCCAACGGTTGGGTTGCGTTCGGCGCGTCGTCCCTTTGGGGGCCGTGGTTCTACGCGGATCAGCCATGACGCGGCATCGACCGGCTGATCGGCCCAACATCGTTTTCATCACGACCGACACGCAGGGGCGGGACGTGATTTCCTGTTATCACGACACACCCCGGCCGGGGATTCAGACGCCTGAGATCGACGCATTCGCCGCGCGCGGCGTGCGGTTCGAGAACGCCTTCACCGCCTCGCCCGTGTGCGGGCCGGCCCGCACGAGTTGGTACAGCGGGCTCTATCCCAGCCAGCACCACACCCTGGGGAATAACGTGCCCGCCCGTGCGGATATCGACTGGGTGCCACAGCGGCTGTCCCGCGCGGGGTATCGGTGCCACCACTTGGGGAAATGGCACGTCGGTCGTGACCATGCAGACGACGCTATTGCGATGGGTTTTGACCGCCAGAGCTGGTACTCCAAGGCCGAGTTCATGGGCGAAGTCGGGCGCGACGGGTCCAACCGCTGGGGTGGGTGGGAGCGTGGCTTGGGGGACGAGGCGTACTGCTACGGCCACCGCGTGGCGGATCGGGCGATCGACCTGATCGAGGGCTGGTCGCCGGGCGATGAGCCGTTGTTTCTCGCGGTGGATATCGACGAGCCGCACGGCCCCTATATCGCGCCGCCCCCATTCACCCATCGTTTCCGCGGTCAGGACGTCTACGTCGCGCCGCCGGGAATGGGTGGCGACCTGTCGGGCAAGCCTATGCTGCAACAGCGGTGGCGGGACGCGATTGCCGAGGGATTGAATGATCCGAATCGACTCCCGCCCTACTACCACGCCTACTACGCATGCAACAGCTACGCGGATTACGAAGTCGGGCGTGTGCTTGCTGCGGCGGAACGCCACCTGCCCGCGGGAACGCTGATCGTTTTCACATCCGACCACGGCGACCACCTCGGCGCGTTCGGGCTCGGGTCCAAAGGGCCGACGATGTACGACCTGTGTACCGCGGTGCCACTGATCGCCCGTGTCACGGGCGGCGACGATGTGCCGGGGCGGGTGGAGTCGGGGCTGGTGAGCCACGTCGATATGGTCCAGACGATGCTCGACGCCGCGGGGGCCGACGCGGTGAAAGAATCGGGCGGCCGCTCGCTGCTGCCGGTGCTGAACGGGGACGGCGGCGTTGATTGTGACGCGGCGTTTATTCAGTACCACCGCTTCAGCCAAAGACACAGCCAGCGTGGTGGGTTCTTCCCGATCCGGTGCATCCGAACGCAACGCTGGAAGCTATGCCTCAATCTCAACGATCTCGATGAGTTGTACGATCTGGAAGCGGACCCGCACGAGACCCTCAACCGCATTGAGGATGCGCGTCTCAGCGATATGAGGCGGGACTTGCACGACCGGCTGCTGTCGGAAATGGAGGAGCGGCGCGACCTTCTGGCCGGTGACGGTTGGAAGCACCGGCCGTGGCGCGAGGACGCCGACTGGGCCGTGACATCGCCTGGCCCGTCGGGGACGCTCGACCACTGGCGTGTTGACCACTTGGGTGGCTCGCGCGAGGGGGCGATTTGACAGGCCGTGGGTCAGGCTTTGACTTGATCCACGATCTACAAACGACAAACTGCAAGGTTAAGCCATCATGCCGGATATGCCTGACGTTCCCGACCCCACGCATTTCGATCTGCTTGTCACCGGCGGCACACCCTCGGGCATCGCCGCGGCGGTGCACGCGGCCCGCGCGGGGCTGACCGTGCTGCTCACCCAGCACTCCCAACACCTGGGCGGGCTGCTGTCGAACGGCATCATCCAGTGGGATGCGCTTTCCGACCATCGGCGGTGCCCCCTTCTGGATGAGATGCTAGGGACGATCGAAGCCTACTACCGCGACACCTACGGGCCGGGGTCGCCCGAGCACCTGGCCTCGCAGTACCGGATGGACAAACACCCCAACGCGATGGTGGAGCCGGGCGTCGCCGAGCGCATCTTCAATGCGATGGTCGCGGCCGAGCCGCACATCACGGTGTGGCGTGGCTGGACGCCGGTGGCGGCGACGAAAGATGGGCCGCGGATCACGGGCGTGACTCTGCGTGAAACCCGCGGCACACAGACGCGGCGGGTGACGGCCACCGTCTACATCGATGCGACCTATGAGGCAGACCTTGCCGCGGTCGCCGGGGCGGAATACCGCGTTGGACGCGAGTCCCACGAGGAGCACGGCGAACCCCATGCCGGGCAGATCTACACACGGATCGAAGGCGGCGGGACCTGGCCCCGCGACGCGGCGGATGGCGTGTTCGCCATGCACCCGTATACCTCCAGAGTGGGCGCGATCGATCCACAAAGCCCCCGCACCGCAGACCGGGCCATTCAAGCCTACAACACCCGCCCCTGCCTGGTCAACGATCCGGCCAACCGCGCGATGATCGATGCCCCCCCGGACGGCTACGACCGCACGCACTACCTCGGCTACCGACGCCGCTACCTTGCTCGCGGCGGAACGTTAATCATCCACGGCAAGGGCACCTACAACGCACCGATCCTTCCCGGCGAAAACCACGACTACCCAGATGGCGACTGGCCCGCCCGCGACCGCATCGCGAAGCATCACCAGAACTTCGCACTGGGACTCATCTACTTCATGCAGAACGATGCGAGCGTGCCCGAAGAGCAACGCGAGACCAACCGCCAATGGGGGCTTCCCCTCGATGAGTTCGTGGACAACAGGCACCTGCCCTACGAGATGTATGTCCGCGAGACCCGCCGCATCGTCGGACGGCATGTGCTTACCGAAAACGATCTCACCGCGACCAACGGTTCGATCCGCCCCCGCTGCTTCGAGGACTCGATCGCCTTCACCGATTGGTACATGGACAGCCACTCCTGTACACGCGATGTCGCCACTTGGGGCGAGGGGAAGGGGCTGACCGGGAACCCTGAGTTCCCGTGCGACGGCAAGCTGATCCTCACCGAACAAATGCGGCCGGGCATGATCCCCTATCGCAGCTTGTTGCCCAAAGCAATCGATAACCTGCTGGTGCCGGTGTGCCTGGCCGCGACGCATGTGGCATGGGGCGCGGTGCGGCTTGAGCCGTGCTGGGTCCACCTCGGAGAGGTCGCCGGAACCGCCGCCGCCTTGGCCGTACGCCAACACACGACTCCCGCGGCTTTGAGTGTGAGCACGCTGCAGGCCAAGCTGCTCGACGCCGGCGCATCAATCGCATTCTTCAATCAACACCGTGATTTACGCTCTGGTCGCCAGCGGGGCGACCTGGAGCTGGCAGCCTGTCAAGGGAAGTTGGATTCCTTCGATTCCCCCGCCTTGAGGAAAGACTGATGTACAAACCCATGTTGACACTGGGCCTCGCGGTCCTACTCCTGAGCCTGAACGCGACCGCACACGCAGACGAACCCGAGGTGATCGGCTGGTGGCGGATGGAGGCCCCGCTCGGCACGTCCGTCGCTGACCAGGCGATCCCCGATGCGGCATCTAAAGGCAAACATACGGGCACGGCACAGTCGTGGGAGAAGGGCAGCCTCGTGGCCTTTCACGAACTGCCGGGCCGCTATATCTACGATCCGCTCACTGACAAAGCGTACTCGAACCAAAGCTCGATTCGCTTCCAGTCCTCGGGTCAGGATGAGGGCCGCGGCACGAGCGACTACATCGAGGTCGATGCCGGGATCGGTAAACGGCAGCCGCCCAGCTTCACGATCGAGGGTTTCATGAAGAGCGAGGGCGGGATCGGCAAGTGGCACGACATCATCGTCCTGCGTGAGCAGGGCAAGCCGCACCCTCACGCGTGGTCGCTGAGTACGGAGAACCTCAAAGGGGCGAAGAAGCTCCGTTACGGCGGGCACGAGGCCCCCAAGGGTTACTGGGCTTCCTATCAGAACAACCCCAGCGTCACCGGAGGCGATTGGCATCATTTCGCCTACGTCTTTGAGAAGACCGCCGACGGCCACAAGGCGCGTTTGTATTGGGATGGTGAACTGGTCAGCGAAGCCAAGCCCCCGGCCCCAGCCTACACCGATGCGCAGCGGTTGTTCATCGGGGGCGGTCCCGGTTCGGCGGGTTGGAACGGGTACCTCGACGAGGTACGGCTCACTGGGGCGGCGCTGGAGCCTGGGCAGTTCCTCCAAGCGTCGGACCACCCGGGCAAGCCGGAGGGCGGGGCGACACCCGTGTCGCTGGGCCTTCGCAAGGAGCCGATGAAGCCACTGGAAAGTCGCGTGAAGCTCGACCTGCCCGAGCCACAGATCGGACCGGCCTCTGTCCAAGTGCCCGCTGACGCGGGGTTGATTAACGTACAGACCGATTACCAGGCCAAGGGCGACGGGATGACCGATGACACCGCCGCGATTAAAAGGGCGGTGGCGGAAAACATCGGCAAGCACCGCACGCTTTACTTCCCGCCGGGCATATACGTCGTCAGCGAGCCGATCGACTGGAAGAACTCCAAAGGCCAGTGGAACGCCTTCCTCACCTGGCAAGGCGCGGGCATGGGCGAAACGTTCATCTATCTGCGGCCGGGATCGGTCGAGTTCGGCAGCGCCGACAACCCGCGGGCCATCACGACTTCGGGGTCCATCCCTGGTACCGGCGGCTCGAACCCGGTGACCGGGGGGGGCAACCGCGCCCACAATAACTACATCATGGACATGACCTTCTTCGTGGGCGATGACAACCCCGGCGCGATCGGTGTGGATTTCAACGCCTCCAACACCGGGGCCATGGAAAATGTCCGCATCATCGCGCGGGGCGACGCCGCCGAGGGCCTACGCCTCACACGCGCGGTAGGGTGCTTGCTCATTAAGAACATCGAAGTCGTCGGTTTCCGTACCGGCGTCCACCTCGCTGGTGACCTGTACGGGTCCGTCCTGACCAACATCCATCTGCGGGACCAACGAGAGGCGGGCCTGCTCAATGAAGGGCACATGGTCGCGCTACAGGGTTTGACCAGCGTTAACTCCGTGCCCGCCGTGATCAATCGCGGCGATGGGAAGCGCTTTCCCGACAGCGGATTGCTGGTGATGATCGATTCGACCCTGACCGGCGGTAGCCCCGACGCGGCGGCGATCGAGAACCAGACCGCGATCCTCGCCCGTAATGTGAAAGCCCAGGGCTATGGCACTGCGATCCAGCAGGACGGCAAGGCCGTCGCCACCGGCGCCGAGATCGGCGAGTATGCCTGGCCTGACCCCGTTACCCTGTTCGACGCGCCCAAGCAGACCGTCGATCTACCGGTTTTGCAACCACCCGCCATCGACGATCTGCCGGTGGATCAGTGGGTCAGCGTCGGTCAGTTCCTCGAAGAAGCGCAGGAGAAAGACGCCGATGATAGTGGCGCGATTCAGAAAGCCATCGACTCGGGTGCCAGGGGAGTTTACTTTCCGCGGCGGTCGTATCACATCATGAAGCCGGTGGTCGTGCGTGGCAACGTGCAGCGGCTGATCGGTTACCAGAGTTGGCTGCTCGGCCCGGACAAGGATCAACCGGGCGAAGGGATGATCGTGTTCGAGAACGAACACCCTGTGGCGTTTGAACGCTTCAACACCAAGCGTATGGCGATTGACATCAAGACCGCTCAACCCGTGGTGTTGCGTCATCTCATGTCCCTCCCGACAACGGCGCTGACCCATCCCGCCGCGACGATCTTCAGTGAGAACACCGTCGGGAGCCAGATCGCCTTGAGTGAGGGCCAGTCCTGGCGGGCGTGGCAGTTAAACATCGAGACGAGCCTACCACCTGCCATGGTCGAGAATCACGGCGGGACGTTCTGGGTTCTGGGGTACAAAACGGAACAGGGCAACACCGTGCTGACGACCACCCGAGGCGGCAAGTCCGAAGTGCTCGGTGGCTTGTGGTATCCCGCCCAAGGCTTCGGCAAGGGCAATGAACCGGTACCCCCTTGGTGGTAGAGAACAGCGACATGTCGGTGAGCTTGACCGATATGTGCAAAGGCGGGGGGCAGTACAAAACCCTGGTGCAGGAAACCCGCATTGGCGAAACCCGTGACCTGCCACGAAGCGGGTTGCAGCGCACGTGGGGCATGAGTGGATCGGTCAGCCTCTTCCGTGCGTCCTCAGAAATGAAAGAAGGGAACTGACCTATGATTCAACGATTTTCAATCGCCAAGGACGATCAGTGGTATCTCGCGTTTCCCGATGTCACGCTAACCGCGTTAGGACATCTCGTCTGTGTTTTTAGCCAATGCACACACCATCACCGGCGGACCGTGACGCAGGTCATGCTTGTCGAGTCGGAAGATCGCGGGCGAACATGGTCGAAGCCGCGGGCGTTGAGCGAAAAGATCGACAACGATCCGGAAGGATGGCACTGGAACTGCCCGCGGATATCGACGCTTGCGGATGGTCGTGTCGTGGCATTGTGCGACAAGGTGCAGGGACAGGGCGGTGATGCCCGCGAGGATGGGGGGCAGACCAATTGGATGTGGATCAGCGGCGACGAGGCGGCGACATGGGATGGGCCGATCGCCACGCCGGTGTTTGGCATCGTGCCCGATCAACTTGTCGAACTGAAGCACGGACCACATGCGGGCAGATGGCTGCTGAGCGCGCACTCCAAGGCGCGGACAGAGCCGGGCATGATCTGCGCACAGCGGCTGTGGTGGAGCGACGATCAGGGCGCGAGTTGGCAAGGCCCATCCGTGGTCGCCCAGTCCCAAGAGTTCTGGTTCTGCGAAGGCAGCGTCCTGGAGTTGCCCAACGGTGAACTGGTCTGCTTCCTTCGGGAAAACTCGGGGCTGGGCTACGATGCGTTCAAGGCCATCAGTAGGGACGGCGGATCGACCTGGGGCGAGCCGACGCGGATGCCGATCCCCGCGTGCCACCGCCCCGTCGCGGGGATGCTGAAGTCGGGCCAGGTGCTCATTACCCATCGCTTGCGGCAAGGCGGAAAGAACTGGCACTGGCAGGCGCAGAACTTCTGCGCCGCGCTCACGGACGTCGAGTCCTGCCTCGCCTCTGGACGGCATGAGGCCCACGCTCGAATCCTGCCGATTGACTACGACCGTGCCCGTGACGCCGACACCGGCTACTCAGGCTGGGTGCAGTTCACGGATGGGGAGATATACGTTGTGAACTACATCGTGGATGACCACGCGCCGCTGGCACAGATTCGAGGATATGCATTGCGGCTGGAAGACTTTGTGCTCGAGCCACCAGCTCATAAAACCTCGCCTCTTTCCCAATCACTCCCGGAGAATGTTCAATGACACCTTCACGTTGCAAGCAGGTTTGGGAGAATGGCGGGACTGTGTTCATGACAACACTCCATCTAATTGACCCGAGGGTCGCTGAGATCGCGGCGGGAATCGGCTGGGACGCACTATGGATCGACCTGGAACACAGCGCGAAATCCACGCGTGAACTGGAGATGATGTGCCGAGCGATCCGCGCCGGGTCGCTTGGGTCAAATGCGTTGAAGCCCGACGTGCTGGCCCGTCCGGGCAAGGGCGAGTTCATGCGGATGGCGCGGCTGCTGGAGGCCGGAGCTCACGGGATCATGTATCCGCGATGCGAGTCCGCTGAGGAAGCGGCAGAAACCGTCCGCTGGATGAAGTTTGCCCCGCTTGGCGAGCGTGGCTTTGATGGTGGCAATGCGGACAACGATTACGGAGCGTATCCGGCCGGAGATTATGTCGAGCAGGCCAATGAGCATACCTGGCTCGCCATACAGATCGAGTCGCCCGCAGCCGTCGAGCAGGCCCCCGCGATAGCCCGCGTGGACGGAGTCGATGCCCTGTTTTTCGGGCCCGGCGACTACTCCTGCCTGATTGGCAAACCTGCCCGCTTCATGGATGCCGCCGTTGTGGAAGCTGCCGCGCGGGTCGCCGATGCGGCCCATGGCGCAGGCAAGATTTTCGGGACGCTGGGCGTGAATCCCGAACATCGTGAGGCAATGCTTGCGCTGGGCTGTCGCCTCATGGGTAGCGGCGCTGATCAGGGGCTGCTAAAGAGCGCCATGCAGCAACTCTTCACGGATATCCACGCGGCCTCTGCACGCGTGCCGAAGTAACAAGCGATCAGAGGCAGCTTCTGGAGTCGTTCACGCCGACTGCAGGCGCTCGGCGAACTGGCTGATGCTCACCCGCTTGCCGCCGGGTAGCTTCGCGGTCAGTTCCAACTCGCCTTCGAGCGCCTCGATGATCCGCCGCAGCGTGCTGATCTGCATGTCGTCCTGCGATTCGAGTTGGGAGAGGCTCGGCTGGGTAATCCCCATGCGCTCGGCGAGGTCCACCTGCGTGAGGCCCGCCTGCCTGCGGATTTCCGCGAGCAGCATGTCGGCCATCATCTCGCGCGCCATCGCCTCGGACCGCTTCTGCCGCTCCGGGGACATCCGATCACGCAGCTCTTTGAACTTCCGGGCCATCAGATCAATCCTTCCTCGGCGAGTTGCCGCAAATGCGAGTCGTACAGGTCATCAGCCACGGGCAGCATCCGGTCATAGAACCGATCGTCGCCCGTCTTGTCGCCGCCGATCAACAGGATCGCGGAGCGGCGGGGGTCGAACGCGAAGAACGTCCGCAGCGGCCGTCCCTGGCATTGGGTCCGCAGCTCCTTCATGCGGGGGTGCCGCGAAACCTTCACGGTGTCGGCGTGCGGACGGGGCAAGCCCGGCCCCAGCCGCTCCAACAGCTTCACGCTGGCGTCCAGAGCGTCCTGCTCCGCCTCGGTCAGCGTCAGCCACCAGGCCTCGAACTCGTCCGTGAATTCAACTTGCCACACTGGGTTAGTATAGGTCATCGGCTATATAGGTCAAGGGCTATAGTCAAAATTGCACACACATGTTCACAATTGGTTGCGTTTCTATCCATGCGTTACGCCCGCTCCCGCGTTGGAACCCGCTTCCCGCAGGGGCGGCAGACCGGCACCCGCAGCACATGGCCCGGCTTCTGCCGGGAGTACCAGACCGGCAGATGCCGGCAGCCACAGGACGGGCAGGCCAGGCCAACGCCCCCGCCCCCGGAAGCGGGCATCGGTCGGGGTGACGCGGGTCGGGATGATTCCGGGGGCGGGGTCATCGCTTTGCCGCCTGGATTTCAGAAAGTTTGATGCGCTTGCGGGGTGGAGCTGCTCGTAGTAGTCCGTCGCTTCCGAGCCGTCCCGACCTGTGAACGGCGGTCCAAAAGTGCAGCGCCCGGCGGGGCAAAAATACAGCGCCTGAATGACTCTATCGTGGGCCCGGGGTAGGCGTCCAGGTCCGGCGGCGCGACGTAGACATGGCTGAGATGCGGCCGGCCCGCGAGCTTGAAGACCATCGTCAGTGTGGCCAGGCGTGAGCCGCAGCCCTTGGTCTTGGCGGTGCGCAGGCGGACGGTGGCGAAGGTGCTCTCGATCGGGTTGGTCGTGCGGATGTGTATCCAGTGCTCGGCCGGGAAGTCGTAGAACGTCAGCAAGGTGTCGCGGTCCTTCGCGAGGCAGGCCGTGGCCTTGGGGTACTTCGGCTCGTAGAC
>JBGTLW010000287.1:0-11047 GCA_041743835.1 Phycisphaeraceae bacterium
CGGCGAGCGCTGGCGTAAAGACGCATCGGCGACCGACCATACTCAAGTAAGCACGGCACCATCACCAGCAGGAAAAACTGGAACTCCGGCGTTTTCATAGCCCGGTCCATATCCAGGTGGGGCAGGACATCCTCATCGTCCAGCATCGCCGCCAAGTCCCGGCAATGCTCGACATACATCTGGCGAAAGGCCGCGTGCACAGCTTCCACGGCCACTTTGCGCATCTGCTCCGGGGCCTCATCGATCGAACGCAGGGCATCCGCTTGCGAATGAGGTTTCCGCTGATCCAACACGGCCTGTATCTGTGCCAAGATACCCCCGCCCTCCAGAGGCAAGCCCTGCGCCTTCAACTCATCTCGCAGACGCCTGGGGGAACGGTATAGCGCCAGCCACTCAGCGATGCCAGCTTCTCGGTAAACCGTCTGCGCCGCGCGCCCGTTGCGAATCAGTTCCACCCACTGGCCCGCGATCAGTGAGAATGTCGCCAACTGCTGGGCCGGCACCGCCACCAGGATCGGCCGACCCCTCGCCCACGCGTGCAAGTGCCTGACGCGGTGCCAAGAGGGCAAGGCGATGGCGGGTCCGGAATGAGGTTTGCGTGCGTGCATCGGCCCTGCCATACTCCTACACCGACATCCGGGCTGCAAGTCGAGCAGCCGCCCAATCGGGCGGGCCCACGCATCCCGCACAGTATCCCCATGGAATGCGAGGCCACGCTTGCCCCAACTGACCGACGCTGAGAAACAGGACATCCTGCGGTACCTGGACGCCAACAAGCCCCTGCCAGACAAGTACCGCTTCCTGCTGTTCGATGACAAGCGCGAGGTCGAGCTGGTGTGGAACGGCAAGACCAACGAGGTCTGCAACGTCGTCCTGCCGTTCCAAACAATCGAGCAGGTGGACGAGCCGCGGATTGAACGGTCCACCGCCGACGATGAACTCGCCGGCGGGCTGTTCGACTCGCGCGGCCGCCAGCTCCACGGCTGGACCAACAAGCTCATCTGGGGCGACAACAAGCTCATCCTCTCCAGCCTCAAGAACGGCCCGCTGCGGGACGAGATCGAGAAACAGGGCGGCCTCAAGCTCATCTACATCGATCCGCCCTTCGACGTCGGGGCCGACTTCTCCATGGACATCGAAGTCGGCGACGGCGGCGACACCTTCACCAAGCGCCCCAACATCCTCGAGGAAATCGCCTACCGCGACACGTGGGGCAAAGGGGCCGACTCGTTCATCGCCATGATCTACGAACGCCTCATCCTCATGCGCGACCTGCTCGCGGAGGATGGGAGCATCTATGTGCATTGCGATTGGCGACTTGATCACCATGTCCGCGAAGTTCTGGACGAAGTTTTTGGAGACAGCGGGTTTCGGAACACCATCGGCTGGAGGCGTGACGCCGCCGGAAAGGGCGCGAAAGGAAAATCACGCCAGTTGCCACGAAACACAGATTCGATTTTGTTCTACACGCGGTCGGATAAATGGAGTTTTGAGCAACCATTTAAAGACCTCACAGCCGAGCAAAAAACGGCGTACCGTTACACCGAAAAGTCGAGTGGGCGCCTCTATAAAGCGGTGCAACTTGGTGACTACTCGGAGAAGTCGATCGCGAGGATGAAGACAGAAGGACTTATCCATACGTCCGGCACCGGACAAGAATACAAAAAGTATTATCTAGACGAGGCACGCGCCGCCGTCGACAGTCTATGGACAGATATTCTGGGATTTGGGACAAGAACCGCCGCAGGTGAGATTACTGGCTACTCGACGCAGAAACCAGAAGGACTGATCGAACGAATCCTGCTCGCCTCCTTCAACCCCGGCGATCTCGTCGCCGACTTTTTCGTCGGTTCCGGGACGACGGCGGCGGTGGCGGAGAAGCTGGGGCGGAAGTGGATCGCCACCGATCTGGGCAAGTTCGCCATCCACACCACCCGCAAGCGGATGATCGGCGTGCAACGGCAGCTCAAGGCGGACGGGAAGGACTACCGCGCGTTCGAGTTGCTCAACCTCGGCCGGTACGAGCGGCAGCACTACGTCGGCGTGAACCCCAACCTGCGCGAAGAGGAAAAGCGCAAGCAGCTTGAAGCCAAGGAAGCCGCGTTCCTCGAACTGATCCTGCGCGCCTACCGCGCGGAGAAGGTCACCGGCTACCCCGCGTTCCACGGCAAGAAGGCCGGCCGGCTGGTGGCGGTCGGGCCGGTGAACATGCCGGTCACGCGGCTGTTCGTCGAGGAGATCATCGTCGAGTGCCGGAAGAAGAACATCACCAAGGTGGACATCCTCGGCTTCGAGTTCGAGATGGGCCTGTTCCCCAATGTGCTGGATGAAGCGCGGGCCAAGGGGATCGACATCGCGCCCAAGTACATCCCGGCTGAGGTGTTCGATAAGCGGGCGGTGGAGAAGGGGCAGGTGGTCTTCCACGATGTGAGCTTCATTGAGGTGAAGGTCCACGTGCGCGAGGGCGGCAAGGGCCAGCTTCCGGGGGTGGCGGTGGAGTTGACCGATTTCTCGGTGTTTTATTCGCAGGACTCGATCGCCAACGCGGAGGAGGCCCTGGGCAGCAAGAAGTCGGGGAGCAAGATCGTGGTCGAGAAGGGGCAGATCGTGAAGGTGAACAAGGACAAGAACGGCGTGATGAGCCGAGAGGTGCTTACCGATAAGTGGACGGACTGGATCGATTATTGGTCGGTGGACTTTGATTTTGAGAACAAGCGCGAGATTGTCCGGGTGCCCGAGGACTGGGACCCGGACGGGCAGGCTCACCTGCCGACGATCGAGCCGGACCAGCCCGCGCTCAAGGGGTGGAAAGAGGTGTGGACGGGGGATTACGTGTTCGAGAACGAGTGGCAGAGCTTCCGCACGAAGAAGGACCGGACGCTCGAACTCAAGAGCGTGTTCCACGACTGCACCCCCGGCACTGGCCCCAGCACCGGCACCGGCAAGGGAGCCCGGCGCAAGATCGCGGTGAAGGTGGTGGATATCTTCGGCAATGACACGATGACGATCGTCGAGGTGGATGTGCCCGGCGGGAAGGGGAAGCGCTGATGCCAGCAGTGAAGTACCACCTGGGCAAGTTTCCGCCCGTGAAGTTGGACTGGGAGCGCTTGGTCCCGCTGCTGGGCCCGGCGAACGCGGCGGTCGCGCGATACGCGGGTGTGTTGCAGGGGATCCCCAATGCTCAGGTGCTGCTGTCGCCGCTGATGAATCAGGAAGCGGTGCTTTCAAGCAAGATCGAGGGGACGCAGGCGACGCTGGGCGAGGTGCTCGAGTTCGAGGCGGGGGATCACGCGGTCAGCGACGAGAAGCGCGACGACATCCATGAGGTGCTCAACTATCGCAAGGCGATGCGGCACGCGGTGGGGGCGATGAAGAAGTTGCCGCTGTCGCAACGGCTGGTGCGTGACACGCACCGGGTGCTGATGCAGGGTGTGCGTGGTGAGAACAAGACGCCGGGTGAGTACCGGAAACTGCCCAACTGGATCGGCCCCAAGGGTTGTTTGGTGGAGGAGGCGCGGTTCGTGCCGCCGGCCGCAGGGCTGCTACCCGGACTGATGACCGGGTGGGAGAAGTACCTGCACAGTGAAGCGCCTGACACGCTGGTGCAGTTGGCGGTGTTGCACGTGGAGTTTGAGTCGATCCACCCGTTTCTAGATGGCAATGGGCGCATCGGGCGGTTGCTGGTGCCGTTGTTCCTGGTGGATAAGAGGGTGCTCGACAGCCCGGACTTTTATATCAGCGCTTATCTGGAGGCTCGCAAAGAAGAATACTGCGAGCGCCTGCTGGCGGTGTCGCGCGATGGCGATTGGACGGGGTGGTGCGCGTTCTTCCTCAAGGCTTTGACGGACCAGGCACGGGATAATGAGACGAAGGCCAAGGCGATTATGGACCTGTATCAGGCCAAGAAGGGTTGGATCGTGGACGTGACACGTTCGCAGCACGCGATGCGGGCGCTGGACTGGTTTTTCAACCGACCTATCTTCAAGACGCCTGATTTTGTGCGTTCGTCCGGCATCCCCAAGCCCACGGCAAACCGGATCGTTCGAGTGGTGCGCGATAAGGGCTTGCTCCGTGAGTTGCGGCCCGCCAGCGGCCGACGACCGGCGACGCTGTTCTTTCCCGAGTTGTTGAATATCGCGGAGGGACGACAGGTGTTTTGAATGTCACCGATGCGCGTCAAGCCCATTTGTGTATCACCAAACGCCCGCCTGCGATACACAACAAGGATTGACATCAATATGTGAGACGCAACCAAAATCGGATTTATTTCGTTAATTGGCAAGAGTTTACAGTTGTAATGCAGCAGGCGCTTCGCAGCAGCACGCCCTGGAGTTCCGGTTATGGCTTTGCATCCTGATTTTCCCGATTCCCCTCACGCCGTGCTCGACCCGGCGGTGCGATGGTTCCCCGCCGACGAGAGCCTGCGGGACACGACGATGGACAAGCTGATGCCGCCATTGGTCTATCAGCTACGCCGGAAGGTCCAGGAGTTCCGCGATGGTGGCTACGTCGGGGCGACCGACACCAGCCGGGCGCTGTTGAACTGGTGGTTTCAGACCGAGCACCTGCTGCCCCAGGCCGACGGCACGATGCAGCCGTTCGAGTACTACTTCGCACAGCGCGAGGCGATCGAAACCATCGTTTATCTGATCGACGTGGTGGGGGTGCAGGAACCCTATGACCTGATGCGGTTCGACAGCACCGGTCTGGTCAGCCGCGGCATGTTCGACGAGCACTGGCGGCGGTTCGTGGTGAAGATGGCCACCGGCTCGGGCAAGACGAAGGTGTTGAGCCTGGCGCTGGCGTGGAGCTACTTCCACAAACTGTATGAACCCGATTCGCCGATGGCCCGCAACTTCCTGGTCATCGCCCCGAATATCATCGTCCTCGACCGTATCTACAAGGACTTCCAAGGCCTCCGTATTTTCTACGCAGACCCGGTGATCCCGGACAACGGTTTCGAAGGGCGTCACTGGGGCGATGACTTCCAACTCACCCTGCATGTGCAGGACGAGGTCCGCGTCACGCAGACGACGGGCAACGTATTTCTGACCAACATCCACCGGGTTTATGACAACGACACGCCCGCACCGACCGCCGCCGACGACGACACGATGGATTATTTTCTGGGACCAAAGCCCACGGGTAAGACCACCGACTCCAAGGTGGACTTGGGCGTGATCGTCCGGGACATCGACGAACTGATGGTGCTCAACGACGAAGCGCACCACGTCCACGACAAGAAGCTGGCCTGGTTCAAGTCCATTGAGGACATCCACAACCGCCTGATCCAGAAGGACGGACGACTTGCGATGCAGCTTGACGTGACGGCAACGCCCAAACACAACAACGGGGCGATTTTCGTCCAGACCGTCTCGGACTACCCGCTCGTGGAGGCGATCAGCCAAAACGTGGTCAAGCACCCGGTGCTGCCCGACGCGGCCAGCCAAGGCAAACTGCACGAGAAGCAGACCACCAAATACACCGAGCGTTATGCCGACTTCCTGGACCTGGGTGTGATCGAATGGCGTTCGGCCTCCGCAGAGCATGCAAAGGTCGGGAAGAAAGCGATCCTGTTCGTGATGACCGACGACACAAAGAACTGCGACGAGGTGGCCGAGTATTTAGAGGGAAGGTATCCAGACCTTAAGGACGCAGTACTCACCATCCACACCAAGAATAACGGTGAAATCTCCGAAGCCGCAACCGGCAAGGCCGCCGAGGAATTGGAGAAACTGCGGGCTCAGGCCAACCAGATCGACGATGCAGACAGCCCTTATAAGGCGATTGTCTCGGTACTCATGCTCAAAGAGGGTTGGGATGTGCGCAACGTCACGACGATCGTTGGGCTGCGAGCCTACACGTCAAAGAGCAACATCCTGCCCGAACAGACACTCGGCCGTGGGCTGCGGAAGATGTACCCCGGCGGTGTGCCCGAGCAGGTCAGTGTGGTGGGCACCCCGGCGTTCATGGAGTTTGTTGAATCGATCCAAGCCGAAGGCGTGGAGCTTGAACGCAAAGCAATGGGAACCGGCACCAAGCCCAAATCGCCTATCGTGGTTGAGGTCGACCAGGACAATGAGAAGAAGGACCTTGAGGCTCTGGACATCGAAATCCCCTTGCTCACACCGCGCATATACCGGGAGTACAAGCAACTCGCCGACCTCGACGTGGGCAACCTGTCATTCCAAACGATCGCCTATCAGCAGTTCACTGAGGAGGAGCAGCGGAAGATCGTTTTCAAGGACATCACGACCAACGAGATCACGCATACCACTATCCTCGATTCGGCAGGGGTGGCCGACTACCGCAGCGTCATCGGCTACTTCACGCAGACGGTCATGAAGGAACTGCGACTGGTTAGCGGATACGATGTGCTCTACGGCAAGATGAAGGCGTTTGTGCAGAACCATCTGTTCGGCAAAAGCGTGGACCTCGAAGACCCGAACACGCTGCGGAACCTGTCCGAGATGGTGGCGACCAAAACTGTCCTTGAGACGATCAAGAAGGCGGTGAACGGTCTGACCGTACAGGACAAGGGCGACGCAGAAATCCGCGACACGATCAAGCTACGGCAGACGCGGCCGTTTGTGGCGAAGGATCAGGAATACATCCAGCCCAAGAAGAGCGTATTCAACCGCATTATTGGCGACAGCCACTTTGAGTTGACTTTTGCTCAGTTCCTCGATGGATGCGACGACGTGGCGGCGTTCGCCAAGAATTACTTGGCGGTTCGCTTCAAGCTTGACTATGTCAACGCCGCCGGAGACATCAGCAACTACTATCCCGACTTTCTCGTCAAACTCAAGGACGGGCAACTGATCGTGGTAGAGACCAAGGGTCAGCAGGACCTCGACGTGCCGCTTAAGCTGGCGAGGCTCAAGCAGTGGTGCGACGATGTGGCCAAGGTCGATGCCGACCATGCTGTGGGCTTTGTATATGTTGACGAGGAGAGCTTTAAGAAGTACTCCCCCACTTCCTTCAAACAATTGCTTACGGGCTTTAAGAACTATCAGTGACGCACATCAAACTGGTGACGAAGATGTGACTAGCGGTAAATGAGCTTGTGCGGACTGGCGTGCTGAGTCAGATCAAAACGCACCCCCGCTAGTCGTGGCAAGAGTGTAGCGAGCCGGTGTTGCGGAAAGCTACGCGCGAAACCGGATCGGCTGCGTCAGTGTGTGGCGATGAAGAGGGACCATGCGCCGGCTTCCTGCTCGAAGAGGTTGCATTGCATCCCCGCGCGGTGGATCATGTCGGCCCAGGTGTCGTTGTCGAACAGGCCACAGGTGTGGCGGTCCTCGACGACCTGCACTTGGCGCGGCCCGGCGTGAGCCGACGGGTTTGGGCGCATGAGATAAAGCAGGATCATCTCCATCGTGGTGTCCGCGGGGTCGGGGTCGTGGACGAAAGAGAAATAGGTCAGCTCCTGTGACTCGGTGGTCGTGCCGTCGTCCGCCACGTCGCCATCGACAAATGTCTCGCGGGTGTAGGTCGGGGCGATGAACGCGATGCCTGTGGCGGTCAGGTGCGCCGCGATGGTGTCGATCGCCGCCTGCGCGTCTTGTGTGGTCGTCATGTAGTCGATCGCGTCATGCACCAGCACCACATCGAAGGCTCGGCCGAGGCGGAGCGTGCGCATGTCGCCGAGGACGCACTGGATGCTGGGGTTCAGCGC
The DNA here is from genome assembly GCA_041743835.1 of Phycisphaeraceae bacterium. Lineage (GTDB taxonomy): Bacteria > Planctomycetota > Phycisphaerae > Phycisphaerales > Phycisphaeraceae > JBGTLW01. The sequence continues at coordinate 7,679 of JBGTLW010000287.1, forward strand.
CCGGCAGTTGTCGAGCATCGGCTCGGAGAGGTCCACCGCCACGCAATCAAACTCGTCACGCAGGTGGAACAGCGTGTGCCCCCCACCCGCTCCCAGTTCAAGTACCGACAGCCGACGCCCCCGGGCCGCGGGGTCCATCATGAAGTGGCCAGCGATCAACGCGCGGAGCGTCGCGGCCTCTGCCTCGTAGTGCTCCGGCGGAGACAGCAGGGGCCAAAGATACGCGAGGTCGTCGTATAAACGGGGCGTGGACATCGTCGCAGCCTACCACACGCATGTGCTACTGGGCCGGCTTGTCGCCGCGGGGTTCCATGCGGGTGAGTACCACGGGCTCGTTGTTCGGGAACTGCTCGTCCGCTTTTTCAGGGTCGATGAATGCCGCCAGCGCGGCCGGGTCGGCGGTGAGGGTGACGGCGACTGTGTGCTCGCCCCGTTTGACGCTGCCCGCGATCGCGCTGGCTTCGACTTGCTCCGCGAAGTATCGCGCGTTGGCTGGCCGGATCACCAGTTGCCCGTGGTCATTGAAGGTGTATCGCACGAACCCGTAGCGCTGCGGCTCTTCTTGCCTGTCGCTGGGCTTGTCGCCGGGTGACTGCTCCGCGTTGGGCTTGTTCAGGATGTTGATGTAGTACACCCCGTCATCCTTGGTGACCTGCCCCTCGAACGACTGGCGTGTGTGCCGACCAAGCTCGTTATTCCATTCGAGCGTGGCGGCGTGTACCCGGCCATCGGGCAGTGTCTTCACGAAAATAACCGAGTCTTCCACGCCCCATATGCCGTTTAGCCCGGTGAGCATCGGGTCGTCTTCGTTGTTCTCCAGCACGACCGGTTGGCCGATCGGGTGGACAGACACGACCGAATCGCACGCGGCTAAGCTCAAGGTCAACAGAAGCAACAGCGGGAGGTAGAAACGGGGCATGGGGAGGCTCCGCGGAGGGGTGACACGGATATGGTAACGCGCGGGGGAACCGGGGAAACAGGGGGGGCGCGGGGGCGTTGGGGAGCGCGGGGGAAAACGCGGGGCGAACCCCGCGGCTAAAGGTAGGGAGGTGGGGACGGGGGCGGGTGTGGGTCGCGGCGTTATTCGCTTGCGCGGCTCAGGTATTCGCCGGTGGCGGTAGAGATGCGGAGCATCTCGCCGACCTCGATGAACGGCGGGACGCGGGTCTTGAGCCCGGTCTCCATCTCCGCTTCCTTGAGCTGGTTCGTGGCGGTGGCGCCGCGGACCTGCGGCGTGGTGTCGGTCACCAACAGGTTCACCGAGCCGGGCAGCTCCACGCTGATGACTTTGTCCTCGTGCACAAGCCCCGTGAGATTGCTGTTGGGCTTGATGTAGAGCAGGCTATCCCCGAGCACATCGCTGGGGATGCTGAACTGCTCGAAGGTCTCGTTGTCCATAAACACCGCGCCGCTGCTGTCGGAGTACAGGTACTCGATCTCTCGGCGGTCCAGCGCCACACGCTCGACTTCCTCGTTGCTGCGCAGCCGCTTCTCCTGCGATTGGCCCGAGGTCACGCCCTTGAGCTTGACCTGCATGAACGATCGCAGGTTGCCCGGCGTCACCAGGGCGCAGGCGGTGAGCACGTAGAGCTGTCCATCCATTCGGACAGCCATGCCGGACTTGAGTTCAGAGGCTTTCATGGCCGAGGGTCCAAGGGTGTGTTTTGCGGATTACGAGTTGCAGTTCCCGGAGCAAGTTCCCAGGGGTAATTTCCGGGGGGGGTTAGACTCGGGAGAGGTATTCGCCGGTTTCGGTGCTGATGCGGATCATTTCGCCGATCTCGATGAAGGGCGGGACTCGGGTTTTGAGGCCGGTCTCCAGTTCCGCTTCTTTAAGTTGGTTTGTGGCCGTAGCCCCTTTGACCTGGGGCGTGGTGTCGGTGACTGCAAGGTCCACGCTCGCGGGCAGGTCGAGGCTGATCGGGTTGCCCTGGAAGTAGAGCCCGACCACGGTGTTGTTGGGCTTGATGTAGAGCAGCGCATCGCCGAGCAGTTCTTCGCTGATGGTGACCTGCTCGAAGGATTCGTTGTCCATGAACACCGCCCCGCTGCCATCGGAGTAGAGGTACTCCATCTCGCGTTTGTCGAGCGTGACGCCGGTGACCTCATCGATGGACCGGAAGCGTCGCTCGATGTTCTGCCCGGTCTTGACGTTCTTGAGCTTGGTCGCGGCAAACGCCCCGCCCTTGCCGGGCTTCACGTGATCGACCTTGACGACGACGAACAAGGTGTTGTCGATGTCCACGGCTCGGCCGGGCTTGAGTTCTGAGGCTTTCACAGCGTGTCTCGTGTCGGGTGTGTGGATCGGTTATCGGTCGGCTGTCCGTGCCAAGCCCGGCATGATCGCATCGCCGGGCCGACGCGTCAACGCGGGGGATCGCTAAAACTCGTGCCCCAACGCGGCTTGCGGGTGCTGCGTGGCAGGGTTTACCCCGGATCAAGGTCCGACAAGGTGTACCCGATGATGTAGGCGGCGGAGCATGCAACGGATCGACCCCGCACAACTCCCGACCGGCACCCCGCTGGCATCCAACGTGTTCGACGCGGAGGGCCGGGTGCTGTGGCGTCGTGGTCAGACCCTCGAAGCGCTGGACCTGACACTGGCAGGCTCGCGCCTGAGCAACGGCATCTTCATCGACAAGCCCAAACCGACTCCCGCAGCCCTCGACCCAGCGTGTGATCCGAAACCCGCTGCCACGGGCAGCCGCGACGAGCCGGAGGCCGATCGCAGGGTAATCTCGGTCAAGATGCTGGAGATCGGCTCAACGCTTCCGCGCGACCTCATCGACCACCGTGGCATACTGCTGATGAGGGCCGGCTCAGTGATCACCACGCGATTCATCGGCAAGCTCGCCGCACGCGGGCTCACCACCATCCGCGTCGGCGACACACCCAATCAAAAACAGATACCGCCGCCAACCGAGTCCAAACCAAAAACCACGGAAGCCAATACAAGCAACACCGGCCCGGCGCTCGGCGGGATGACGGGAAACAACGCTGCGGAAATCTCCAGGGAAGTCCCGGAGCCGCAGGGGTTTGTTCTGGGGGAAGTTCCGAGGGAAGTTCCGGGGGAAGTTCCGGGGGCGGGTGGGGTGCATATGGCTGGGCGTGATGAGAAGGCTCAGGCCCCCGCACCCATCAGTCTCGACCCACGCACGACGCAACGGCTGGAGCGCGTCATCGGCTGCGCTGCGTACCGCTCGCTGCCCGACGCACCCCGATCTTTGCGCAATGGCTCGCTCGATCACGAGCAGATCACAGAACTGGTGCAGGCTGGCCGCGCGTTTGTCGAACGTTCCCACAGCACGGTGCAGACCCTGGCCGCGAGCGCCCGCGCAGGCGAGGCCCCGGACACACGCGAGGCGCGTG
>JBGTLW010000288.1:0-14897 GCA_041743835.1 Phycisphaeraceae bacterium
GCGACGATAGCGATCAAGAGTCGTGTGCGATGCCGCATGAGGTGAATCATAGCCCCGGGCGTAAGATGTTCGACAATGGCAGTTCCTTCCGCCCTGACCCGCGACACCCAAGGGCCGCCGCATGTGCGCGGTGTACCGGGCCGGTGCCTCGTGCAGGTGCTTGGCCAGGCGCGGCGTTGCGGCTGGGAGGCGGAGTTGGGTCGGCGGTTTCGGCTGAGCTTGCGGTGTGCGGGGCGTGGTGTCGTCGGGCGCGGCCGTCAGGATCGCAAGGCCCACCTCGATGCGCTGTTGGATCGTTGCGTCTGCCGCGTGGCGCTCAAGGTCCAGCAGTGACCGACGCGCCAGGCCATCGGCACCGTCTCGCATCCATCGCTCGGCCTGCTCCATCAACGCCTGTTGGCCCGCGACAGACCACGGGTGTCGGCGGTAGAACGCCAGCCGCGCCTGGGCGGTGGAGAGGTTGTCGCCTGTGCCGGTGTGAGTGGATAAAGCGGCGGCACGCTGCTGGGCCTCACGCAGCGGCGCCAGCCTCGACGGATCAAGTGATGCCAGCGCATCATCCAGGTAGGCCCACGTGGAGACCAGCCGCTGCGTTTCCCGCGCGGTCAGCCGTTCGGGGGACAACTCATCGCTATAAACCTCCTCGATCTCGCGGATGCGGTTGGCAAGTTCATCCTCGGCCCAACGCGCGGGGTCCAATTGCCAGTCGTCGTCCCGCAGCAGCGTCGGCGGCTCTGGGGTTGGCCGATTCTCGTGGATCGCCGCCAGAAGTCCCTCACCGGTCTCACGCAACGGCGTGAGCTCCGCGGCCAATGCCGGTTGAGTATCTGGGTTGGCGAGCACCTTGCTGATGTAGGCCAGCAACTCCTCGGCGTGTTGCGCCGCCCGCCCGTCCTGCCCGGCCGCGCGATAGAACCTCACCCAGCCCAGCATCCGATTGGCTGTGGCCACCGGGTTGTTGGCGTCGCGGGCATCGAGGCGGTCCAGTTGCACAAGCACTTGGCGTGCCGCGAAGAAGTCGCCCCGTTGCAGCAGGGCCTGATGAATCCGCCACCATGCCGCACGCACAAGCGCCACATCGTTGACGTGCCCAGCCTCATGCAGCGACCACAGCCGATCCGCCACATACTGCGGCCACGGGCCTGGGTTGTTGAACTCGTTCATGCGATCGTGCATCGCACGCAGCAGGTCCACCGCCTGCGCCGGGTTGGCTTCGCGCGTCGCGTCCACCCGCGCGGCCAGGACTTGCAGGCCCGTGTCCATGTGTGCGCCCAGACGGGTGAGCAACACGGACTGCTTCTTCACCGCTTCGTGCCGCTGCTCGGCATCAGGGAAGCGCTGCCCCAGCGCCCAGATCAGCCGAGCCTCACGCACCCGCTCGCTGCGCTGGCGCGTGGCTTCATCGTCGATCGCCTCGAGGTCCCCGGCCCAGGCGTCCATCGTCGCCTGATAGGTTGTCTTCCAGTCATCCGCCCACTTGACCTCAGCCTTGAGGTCCGCCTCGCGCAGCAGGTCCAGCCCACGCAGCAACACCGCCTCGCTATCCACCGCCTGTGCCACAGGCGCAGCGGCCAGCAGCGCAAAGAGCAGCATCGCGTGGGCTAGGCAGGCGCGGGTTATACGGCGTCGCGCGAGGGCCGTGCGCCCTCGCGGCGCAACAGCACCCGCCCTCGGCGGTCCTTCGCAAGCATCACGCGAGGTCGCCGATTGGCACGGATGTGAGAAAGTCATTGCAGGCATGGATTGGTAGGATATTTGAAGAACCTTCATGGCGGCCAGGCAAGGCCTTCCTAAAAGTACAAAGTGTTTTGGCGTGGCGCTCTTGAAGTCCTGGATGCTCATCCTGCTTTAGGGTTGTTCGGAGGTTTCATGACGCCAATCGCACCGCATGGTCAGCGGCGGTCCCATTGGTTGGGGTTGGCGTTACGGATGTCGCCCAGCAGCGTCGGGTCTATGTACAGATCGTGCCACAGGCCTTTGGGGCCGGGGGTTTGCGCGACGACGAGGCTGGCGTGGCCGTCGGCATAAAGCGTGTTGGCGCCGCTGCCGTGGCGGGTAAACGCCACACCGCCGCCCTCATCGGGGTGGGCGTAGGCGACCAACCAACCGCGCGGGTTATCGTTGCTTGCATTGATCTTGCTGTCCACAAGCACGATCGTTTTGGAGGGGTTGATGATCGACTCGAGTTGGGCCGGCGTGAGCAGTTCCTCTCCGCCCCAGCCCGCGCTTGAGTAAGACGGCAAGCCTATCGTCATGCCGTTGGCCCATCCCACCCCGCCCAGCCCGCCGTGGTTGTAGCCGAAGCTGATCCTGCCGCCTGGGTTGGCCGTGGGGGTGTTCCTGTCGTTGGGGCACCACAGCGGCCAGGACTCGGCATCCGCGGCGTTGGTCTGCTGCATGACGACGGTGTACCAGTGCGGCGTATTGACCCAATTGGCGCTATTCATGTCTTTGTGGCGCGCGGGGAAGACGGACTTATTGTCCGCCAGGAACGTGCCGAACTGAATCCCCATCTGCCGCTGGTTGCTGACGCACAGCGTCGTCCTCGCCGACTCGCGCGCGCCCTGCAACGCTGGCAGCAGCAGGGCGATCAGCAGCGCGATGATGCTGATGACGACCAGCAACTCCACAAGCGTAAAGCCGTTGGACGTTCGTGGCATTCGAAGGATGGTAGATGGGTTTCGCATCATCGTAGAGCCTTTATGACGCAAACGTTCGATCGGGGGGCGATGGCTGGCAGTCGCTGGCCGTCGGCCCGTCCCGATTTACCAAAGCCGCACCGTTAGAGACGCCACGCATTATCCCTCCGGCTTCGGGGATGACGGTCTCAGTGTGCGTCGCGCAACGTACCCGCATCCTACGGGTAGTCTAGCACGCGCTGCCGGCGCGACAATCACGAAATATCGCCGCCGCATGTCGATTTTCACTCACACGGATGCGGGTGGGCGGCGTTCTGTGCGCGATGCGAGCAATGCCTGAATATGTTGACATCACGTTCAAAAACAGGCGTCACCGGGCTTGCCCGGCGTGTTCAGTTGAGCACTTCCGTGCCATCGCTTTCGTACCACTCACGGAAGCCCTGCCACGAGCCGTTGTTGTAATGGGCGTTGTCGATTTCCAGGACGCCGACGGCATCAACGCGTGATGCGTGGCCGTCCATGAACAATGCTGCGGTGGTGTCCTGGTGCGCCAGCCATAGGCCGTTGGCACCCTGATGGTTGGCGCCGAACCTGATGCCCAGCGAAGGGTGGCCTGTGGGGACGGTTGTGCTGGTAAAGCTTCGGACGGTGCAGGCCACGGTAAGCAGCTTGCTCGGCCGCCTGACTTTTTCGACGTAGAAGCCCATGAACTCGCCGCCGGTCCACGTACCGGCAAACGGGAACGGGCGCATGTCGAAGCGCCAAAGGCCGTCGGAGGTGATGGTGGGTTGAGTGGCCCCGTACATGCCGTAGGTGCTGGCCTGGGTGTTGGGGCAACTGATGGCCTTGGCGTCGGCGATGTAGCCGGTGCCGAAGTCGAACTTGCCCTCATCGATGTATTCTTGAACGTAGAAGTAGAACCACCAGGCTGTCCCGGCATTGCCGGGTTGTGTGCGGGAGTTGGAGGGCATCATCAAGCGATTGTCCACGGCATAGTTATGTGTGCCGATGCCGATCTGCCGCTTGTTGCTCAGGCACAAGGTCGTGCGCGCCGCTTCCCGCGCGTTCTGGAGTGCGGGCAGCAGCAGGGCGATGAGCAGGGCGATGATGGAGATGACCACCAGCAATTCGATGAGCGTGAACCCGCCGGGCTTCCGCGGCAACCGCAGGTCGGGGGGTGTCGTTCGCATCGGATTCACTCCGTGTGGTCTTGGCCTGATCGGGGGAAAGTGGCGGACGGGCGTTGACCCCTCGGCCACGTGCGAAGCGCTCGGTGCCTCACGCCTCGCGTCGCCGCGATAGCATCAGCAGGCCTCCAAGCCCCATGAGCGCGAGCGAAGCGGGTTCGGGTATCTGGTTGAAGACGACTGCTGTCGTACCCTTGCTGTGGCCTTGCTTGCGATCGAGAAACACTTCGTCGCTATTGGCACCAGTCAGGTCGCTTGCGACGAGGCTGTCGTAGAACACGCCGTATGACTTGGTTGTGCCATGAGTACCAGAAAGGACCGACACTTCACCGTCGCCTGAACTCGTGTCGTAAAAAATAGTGGAAGATTCAACGTTGTCTGAGGCGGTGGAGACCAGCAGGAAGTCGTCGGCCCCGATCTCCCCGGGTGTCTCGCTTAGGATCGTGATGTCGCCCCCTGTCGAAACGCCGACCGCGCCAGCCACCGGATTGGCAATGTCCACGCCCAAGAGGCTGAAGGCCACCACGCCGAAGAATCCCGTCGGGTCGGCGGTGTGGCTGATCAGATCGGGTGTGAAGTCAATAAAGAGGTTATTGGATCCGGTGACGGGATTCGCCAGGTAGTAAATGGCTGTCCATTCGTCGTTGCTCTTTCGGCCAACTTGAGCCTGCATCATAGGAACCCCGCCGTAGGTAACGACGGGTGTATCCGACGTTTGGCTAACTCCGTTGGCGTCGGCAACCCCGTAAATGGCCACGGCTAGGAAATTAGACGTGCTGTTGTAGGAAAGGTTGGTCGCATCGTCGCCAGCGTCCGCAACCTGGTGTGCGAAGATGTTGCTGCTGTCGATCGTTATGACGGACCGGGCATCCTGTGCGACAACTAACGCAAGACCTGTGATCGCAAGTGTGAGTGTTTGACGTGATCGGGTGAAGTTCATCTTGCCTCCAAGGTGGTTTGACACTGAAGTGGAACTCAAGCAATAGTTAGTCTATCACATCTTTGTCACCGGGCAATCGCAATATCGCATCATGCTGTGTTGAATTAACGTCATCCGGTAGGCTGCAAACCGTCGTGGCTGGCTGCAGAATCTGTCGAACGCCGTGCATGAGGGAACTTGGCTTAAACAGGCGGGCCAGCCCTTCTAGCTGCGGTTCATTCGGGCATCCAGGTGCCGTCCCGGCTGAACCACTCGCGGATGCCTGTGTTAAGCGGGCCAACGTAACCGTTCTTGAGATTTATCAACCCGTCTTCACCGACTGTCGTCGCATGGCCGTCATAGAAGAGCCCCGCAGTGGTCTCATTGAGGTGGGGTGTCCATACGGCTTTGTGCCCACCACCGGGGCCTTTGATATTTGTTGTGAACGTGTGATATCCGTGATTGAATTTGCCGCTGTTTGTCCATACAGCCGTGCACGCAAACCCCATGACGCTGGAGGGGTACGGGTTAGCTTCGTGGATGATTCCATAGAATGCCCAAACGGTCACCTTGCCGTTGCCGTTTGGCCTGTCCTCGCGGAGCTGCCTGAAGAAGGAAAATTGGCCATCAGCCGAGTTATCTCTGGGTTCGTAGGAGCCATAGACAGCCGTATCTTCGGACGCCGGGCAGTGTGCGATCGCTGGCTTTTTCGCATCGAGATAGTCCGGCACAAAATAATCGTGCCACCACTGCTTGCCCCCGTCCTTGAGCGGCCCAGTGGGAGATATGGAATCGTGATCGGCAGCATAGCTAAACATCGCGATGCCAGCCTGACGCTTATTGCTCAAGCAGAGCGTCGTCTTGGCGGCCTCACGTGCGTTTTGCAGTGCCGGCAGCAGCAGCGCGATCAACAGAGCAATAATGCTAATAGCGACCAGCAGTTCGATCAGTGTGAATCCGCGGCGGGTGAAGCAAGGGTGATTCAAATGATGCATCGTCAGCTCCTTGATCGCGAAAGAAAAGCCCGCAGCCTGGGATCAAACTCGGGTGTCTTGCAGGAGCTTGATCGCGGCGTCGGCGAAGCGTTTGGCTAAGAGTTCGTAGCCCTCTTTGGTGAGGTGGAGGCCGTTGTGGTCGCCGTTGAGGTCGTCGGTGTCGATCCATGCGCGGCGATTGGGCTGTGCCTCGGCGAAGGCGACCTGGGCCTCGCGGACCTGCATCCAACTCGGGCGTTGATCGGGCTTGTCGTTGCCGAAGTCGCTGATCCGGCCGAGCACGAAGTGCAGGTCGTCCCGCTGAAGGTCCTGCGAGAGCTGGGCCAGCAGGCCCGATAGCGCGTCGGGGTAGATCTCGCCGTAGCCGGGGTGGTTGCCGTCGGCCTCGCCCTGCATCCAGACGAAGGTGACGCTGGCCGGGGCGGGTTTATCCTGCAAGGCCTCGGCGACCAAGGCCATGAGCGCGTCGTAATGGCGGCCGTTCTTGCCTTGGCCCTTGGGTTCCTGGCCCTCGGGTGCCTGCCAGTCTTTCCACCACATGCGGACGAGTTGGCCGCTCTTGGCGTGCTTGACGACGATGACCTCGTCATTCGGGAACGCAGCGGTGACCGCGGGGGTGAATGCCTCGGCCGGGTCGATCCTGGCCATGTTGGATTGGCCGGCGAGGATGAACAGTCGTATGGGCTTGGCCTCCTGAGCAAGGCAGTCTGCGGATACTGCGGTGAGTACGACAGCTATCGCGCACATCGCTGCACACCTGCTCCAGAGACATCGCTTTGGTTGGACAGGTGCGGTCATGCGATTTCCATTAACGTGTTTGCCGGTGCGTCCTCCGCCCCCGGCCGAGCATGAGCAGGCTGCCCAATCCAAGCAGCGCCAGCGAGCCGGGCTCGGGGATGGCGTTGAAGACGACCACGCCGCGGTCGCCGAATCGTGTGGCTTGCCGATTGAGGACCACTTCATCGCCGTTGGTGCCGGATAGGTCGCCAGAAACCAGCGTGCCACCCGTGATTTCCATCTCCCGAGTTTGCGGCCTCCATGCAAACAGGTTGCTGATTGACTCTTCGCTGGTCTGAAATTGTGGGTTCGTCGTGTCGTTCAGGTAATAGGCGGAGTAGAGCAGATAATCACCCGCATTGATTTTACCCGGCGAGTCACTCTGCACCGTTTCGGTCGCGTTTCCATTGCCTGTAATTGCCTTGTAACCGGCGATCGGGTCATCCAAGTCCACGTTTGAAAGATTCAGGGCGCTGACGGTCCACTTGCCATTGGTATTGGTGAAAAGATCTCCGCTCCAAGTCACCGTGATGTTATTGGTGCCGGCTTTGGGGCTCTTCAGGTAAAACAGCGCATGCTGGGCGCGGTTGTCTGCTGTGGAGATATCGATGCTGGTAAGAGTAGCTACGTTGTTCGTTGCGTCGGTGTAAGTGACCGTCGGCGTTAGGCCGGTGGTAAGCGACGCGTCATTGCCACCATCCGTGACGTGTACCGCAACTAGCAAGAAATCACCGTTGCTGGCGTATGAGAAATTGCCGCTGTCATTCGATAGGTCGTCGTTATCGCTCAGGATGGCGATGCCGAAGGCGTAATTGTTGACCGTAATGGAGGCATCGGCCAGACCGGCACCGGCCACACACACAGCGGCTATACCAACCATCAAAAAGCGCTTGGCGGTGAAAAGTGAGAATCTCATGACGGTCTCCTTCCTACAGGGTTGCTGAAACGAGGTGAATCCAACGGGCGCACCTTCTGTCGTGACTTAACCAATTCCAGGCGACGCAATGAACGAATCTACTTGGGCTTGCGTAATGCTTTGGGTTATTCCCTATTTCCTAACTCTATCACAGCAATCGGCGAGTGCAACAGTAATATTGCGTCACCATATGCCAAATATCCGTCACACTCTCGGGCCGCGCCTTGGCGTGAGTCATCTACGTTCATTCGGGATGCCCCTCGCCCAGAAACACGGGCAACGCTTCGCTTACCCAGCCGGAGTGCCAGTGGTGCTTGAACTTCAAATCGTTGCGGTAGCGGTGCGGCACCTTGTGGGCATCGAGTAATTCGTGGAACTCGCGGGTGTGCTTGCCGAAGATGTCTTGGCCGAGGATCGTCAGGCGGGCCGGCCCCTGAGCGAGTTTGTCGGCTTGTTGCTTGACCAGCGTCGCGGGCACGTAGGGGGCCGCCTGCTCTGGTGTGCCGAAGTGCTTGGCGGAGCCCCATTTGAGCGCCTTGTCATCCATCATCAGCGGGGCATCCCATGTGCACGCCGCCCCCCAGAAGTCCGGGTCTCGCAGCAACATGCTCACCGCCCCCCAGCCGGACTTGCTGAACCCCAGGAGCAGCCGGTCGTCCGCCTTGCCGCCGGCGGGGAATCGGCTCTCGACCAGGGGGACCACGACCTGCTTGATGAACTGTTCGTGCCGCTTGGTCGGGTCCGTGGCATGTGCGCCGTACCACGGCACGGAATCGAACGACATGGTCACACAGATGATCGCGTATTGATTGTGTGCGTCTGCCTTGCGGACTTCGGTCAGGCCGTCACCGTGTGGGCCATCGGTCCCGCCCTCGACCGGGAGGACGTACAGCGTGCGGTAGGTCTTGTCCGGCTCGACTTTGTCGGGCAGCAACACGCGGACGGTGCTGGGCTTGCCGAGGTAGGGGCTTTGGACGGTGAATGTGTGTATGCCGGTGTCGGGGTCCGTGGTGGGGCCTTGGATCGTCACGCCTTCCTCCGCTTGCTGCCCGTCGTCACCACATGCAGGCAACACCGCGATGGCCGCGATGGTGCCCAGCGCGATTGCCAGGCTCGTTCCAATCCAACGGCGCGTGTGGTTTGCGTTTGGCATGTCACATCCTAGTCGGCTTGTTTGGCCGCGCGGGGCAGGTGCGCCGGCCAGTCGGCGATGGTGGCGGCGGGGTCTTCCAACGCCAGGCGCGGGTGGTACAGCACAGCCTCGTCGAGCACGATCAGCCGGCCATCGGGCAGCGTGTAGAGGTTGCCCGATGCGGAAGCGGCAAGGGGTGGGTCGAGCAGCAGTTGTTTGTCGGCCTCCTGCTGGCGCTGGGCGGCATCAAAGTCCCACAGCGATCGCGCGAGGGCACCCAAGCGCACGGCGGCGGCGGCGTGAGCGTGAGCGGGGGATTCGATCAGGTTGTGCTGTTCGAGTGGATCGGCTTCGAGGTCGAAGAGCAGGTCTGGCTCCACGCCGCGGAACCGGACGAGCTTGTACCGCCCGTCACGTACCACGATGTGCTCGGTGCCCGCGCCCCAGCGCTTGGTGGGGTTGAGCAGCCACACCGGCCCGCGCTGGGGCTCGGCCCCGCTGCGGATCGCTTCTGACAGGTCCACCCCATCCAAGCCATCCGGGCACGGCACGCCGCACAACCCGCACAGCGTCGGGAAGAGGTCGGCGAGGCTGACGGGTGTTTCGAGCGTGGCCGCGGGCTGCTGGCCCCGGCGGTGCTCGGGTGTCTGGATGATGAGGGGCACGCGCGCGGATGCCTCGTGCCACGAGCCCTTGAACCACAGGCCGTGCTCTGCCGCCAGCTCGCCGTGGTCTGAGGTGTACACGATGATGGTGTTGTCGAGCAGGCCGTCGCGCTCGAGTGTGGCCAGCAGGTCGCCAAGGATCTCATCGAGCCAATCGACGCAGGCGAAGTATGCTGCCCGGGCTTTTTGCGCCTCTTCCGGGCCGACATCCTCGGTGCGGAAGCCCCTTGCCATGCCGCGGGTCATGGGGTGGTCGGCGGTGTCGCCGGTGCGGCCGACCTTCGGCTCGGTGACGCCTTGGGGCCAGTATTTGTCGAAGTGTCGGCTTGGTGCGGTGAGCGGGAAGTGTGGCCGGCTGTAAGAAGCGCAGAGCATCCACGGCTGCTGGGGCGCGCGGTGCTGGTGCTCGCGCAGGAAGGCGATGGTTTCGGTGTTGATGCAGCGTTCCTGGAGCAGGCTCTCGGGTATCTCGGTGATGCCGGCATCGCGTGTGCGGTCGCGGACACCCTGCCCGCCGCGTCGGTGCATGGGTTCCCACTGGTGCCCCGTGCCGCCGGTCATATCGCCGTACGGCCGATGCCGGAACCCGACGAACTGGCGATCGCCCCCGAGGTGCATCTTCCCGATCAGGCAGGTCTCGTAGCCCGCCTCCGCGAACACGGCCGGCAGGGTGTCGGTCGGCTTGAGATAGCTGCAGTTGTCCCACCCGCCGCTGGTCATGGGGTTGCGCCCGGTCAACAGGCAGATGCGAGACGGCGTACACAACGGCACCTGGCAGTAGGCCTGCTTGAACCACGCGCCTTGGCGGGTCAGGCTGTCGAGGGTCGGGGTGCGCACCGGCTCGCCCTCGTTCGCTGGATCAAGGGCGCTGAGGCATCTGAAGCTGTGCTCGTCGCTGAGCAGGAACAGGACGTTGGGCTGGTTGTGTTGCGCGGGCAAAGGTGAGGGGCTCCTGTCGGGATCGTGATCGCTCGGTTGACACAACGGCCGGGGCGACTACCCCAGCCGCATGGCAGTGCAGTTTAGTCGCCCGCGGTTTTGACGGGTAACGCCGCTGGCGCGGTGAGTCGTCCGCCAGCAGTTAAGCCGCGGTGTCGCACCGTTGAATGAGCGCGCGATTGCCCTTCGCTTTGACCGAATTTTACTCGGGCACGACCACGATCTGGCTGTATTCGACCTTGCCGTTGCGCTGCTCTTCGCCCGGCAGGGGGACCGAGAGCGCAATCGCTGTGATCGGGTAGTGGATGACGCCGTCTTTGGCACCTCCCCAGTTTTCAAGCCGACGGGTCAGCGGGATGTCGATCCGCTCCCACTGGTCGGTGCCGTCGATCCTCTTCTTGAGTTGATGGGTCTGGCCCGTGCTGTCGATCAGGCGGAAGGTCAGTTGCTGAGCGATCGGGGACCGCGCGTGGATCAACACAGCCTTGTTCCCCTTCTCGATCTGCGTCTTGGCAACAGCCAGCACGTAAGGCGTGCCCTGGGTCTCAGCCTTCGGGAAGTTGTAGTGCAGCACGCCGACGTTTCGTTCATCGCCGGGCCTGACCTCGAACAGCCCGCCGCCGGTGTTCTGCTGGAACTCCCATTGGTCGTCGGACGCGAACAGCTTCAGCTCGGTGGCGTTGGCGGGCACGGCCTTGGCCTCCTCGATGGGAGCGCGGAATGGCTCGATGGACGTGGCGCGGACCTCCGCACCCTTGGGCACCGCCACGTACTGCGGTGCACCGGAAACCGCCAAGCGGTACGCGTTGTCGCCCGCTTCCGCGACTTTCATCTCGTCACCCAACACGCCGATGGAGGTGACCTTTCCGGCGGTGCTTACTTGGATCTTCACGTCGTGGGGGAACGCGGCGTTGGGGGCGTCGCCCGGCGGCGGGGCGGTCCACGCAACCAGCTTCTGGTCGCCCGCCTCGTTGCGGTACAGCAGGATGTAGTCGAGGTTGTGCCCCGTCGTGATCCGACTCACGAGGTTGTACCCCGCCAGTTGGTCGCGCAGGATCGCGGCGGCTTTGATGATCGGCCGTGGCTCATCATTGAAGAGTGCGAACGCGCTGCCGGTCCACGGGTCCTTGCCGTCCCACTCGTACCAGATGGTGATGGGCACGTTATTCATCTGGTCGGCCATGTACATGCGGACGAAGTGCCACGCCTGGTACTCGAAGACCTCATCTTTGTTTCCGCCGGACCACCCCTCGTTGTTCTTGAGCTCCTGGATCGCGAAGCCGCGCTCGGTGTTGAGCATGTGCATGTCGGGCTTGCCGTACTGCTTGAGCAGCTCGCGGGTGATGGTGTGGCCGATGGAGAACTCCTCGGGCGTCTTCACGCCATAGGGGTGGACGGACCACGCCTTGACCCCGGTGTCGAGGATGCCGTTCTTGAAGCAGAACTCGGTCCACTGGTAGCTTGGCTTCCAGTAGTTGGACACCGAGCCGACGACCACGAACGCGTCGGGGTCCACCGCAAGCACCGCGGGCATGATCGCCTTGACCAGGTCGGTGTATTCCTTGGCAAACTCCTCGGAGTTGTGCATGCCGTCCTTGCGCCAGAAGGTGCGGACGTTTGGCTCGTTCCAGACTTCCCAGATCACGCGCTGGTCCTTGTAGCGCTCGGCACAGGCGGCGGCAAAACGGGCAAAGGCCTGCCGACCCTCTTCGGTCTGGATGCCCCCGCGGCCGTCATCCTCGTGCAGCTTGTTGTTGCCGAACCAGCAGCCGATGACGGTCAGCCCCAGGCGGTCGGCCTCGGCCATCTGCTCGTCCCAGCTCGCGAAGTTGTAAACCCCTTTCTCCTTCTCGATCGAGTTCCAGTGAAACGCGCGTCGGACCACGCGGAAGCCCAACTCGTGGGCGATGCGGAGGTTCTCGACGGTGAAGTTGTGGGTCTTCATCTGCACGCCGGCGGACTGCGGGAAACCGGGCGCGGGCACGAGTGGGTCGGCGTGTGCGTTCATGGGTACCTGTGTGGCTAGGGTCAGTCCGGCCGCGAGGGTCAGGCCTTGGAAGAATGTGTTTTGACGGCGATTCATCGGGGATTACTCCTGAGTCGGTTGGTTTGTTCAGAGTCCGTGTCGTGACTTAGGGCTTCATTATGGCACACCCAGCCACGCCGCGATATAGCGAAATTATGCCATGCTATGTCAAAATTACGGCAAAATGATTGCCGTGACATGTGCCCGTGGCGGTGCGCTAGTCATGGGGGCTTGTGGCGCGGCTGCGGAACTGGCCGGGGGTCATGCCCACCTGCTTGCGGAACGCGGCGGTGAAGTAGGTGCTGGTGTTGAAGCCGAGCATCCGGGCGATCTGCGCGGCGGGGTAGTTGGTCTCCACCAGCAGCCGCTTGACGCGTTCGATGCGGTACCGCTGGATGTAGTCGTACATGGTGCAGCCCAGGTACTCGCGGAAGCGGCGCTCGAGCGTCGAGCGTGACCGGCCGACGTGCTTGACGACGTGGCCGACGTTGATGGGCGTGTCCACGTGGTCGCGGATGTAGCGGATCGCTTCGTTGAGGTCGTCGTACCCGAAGGCCTCGGTGTTGCTCGATTCGCGCTTCTCGACACCCAGCGGCGGGATCAGCAGCGGCTGGTCGGAGGCCGGCTCGCCATGCATCATGCGGTCGAGCACGCGTGCGGCCTCGAAGCCGACCGCCTCGGGGTTGGGGTCCACGCTGCTGATGGTGGGCGAGCACAACTCGCAGATGGCTTCGTCGTCGTCCACACCGATGACCGCCACAGTGTGCGGCACGTTGATCTGCGCCGCCCGGCACATCTCGATGACGTGCCAGGCACGGGTATCGTTGCACGCGACGATGCCGACGGGCTTGGGCAGGGACTCGATCCACGCCCGCAGCCGCTGCAGGTCACGCAGCCAGCGCTGGCCGCTGCTCTTGAGCAGCGACGGCTTCGAGCTTGCCACCGCGAAGGTGTGCCGCGTCAGGTCCGTCGGCCCCTTGTAGGCGTTAAAGACGCGCTCGCGATGGTCGGAGAACGCCATGCCCGGTACACCGCAGAAACCCAGGTGCCTCAGGCCGTTGGCCAGGAGGTGCTCCATCGCCAGATGCACGATGCGTTGGTGGTCGCATTCCACGATGCCGACACCGTCCATATGTGTCGCGCCCATGAGGTCCACGGTCGGCAGGTTCAGCCGCCGCACCAGCTTCAGCACCTCGCGTGTGCCGACGCGCGCGATCACGCCGTCCCACTTCCATTTCCAGGGGATGTCCGGGTCGAGCACCGGCATCTGGTCGTGCGGCATGTGACGGACCAGCCAGCGGTCGTGGCTGCGGATGTAGCGGCCGATGCCACGCAGGCACGCCCGGCCGTAACCCGACGAGGATTCGACCAGCACCAGCACGTTCTTGTTGGATAAGGCGCTTGTTTTCTGGTTCATGTCGCTGGACACTTAGAATTTGCATCAGAAGGGGTGCCATGGTCAACGAGCGCCGCGAGGCAGGCCATGCGCGACACCCAATCTCGCGTCATTCATGGCCTGCGTTACGCTTGACCATGGCACCGGGGCCCAACTCGTACGCGTGCTTAGGCGACCGACATGCGCCGCGATGGGCGTGGCGCGGGCGGGTCAACACCGATCATCGCTGATAGATCGGCAGGTATCGGTACGGCACGCCGAGGACGAGGATGGCCATGGCTGTGTCCACGGGCCCGCCCCAGGAGCCGTTGTCGCGTTGGCTCTGGACGAGCAGTTGTTCGATGCGTGGCTGCCAGACCCGGTAGGGGGCTTCGCCTGCCTGGTACATGGCTTGCGCGGCGTAGTACTGCGCGTAGGAGAAGTATCGCTGGCCGAAGGCGACCTCGGGTTCTGCTTCGAGCATGTAGCGCAGGCCGCGTTGCACCGCTTCGCTGTCGCGCTCGCCGCCCAGTTGCAGCGCGAGCACGCACGCGGCGGACCGTGGGAACGCCGACTCGTTGCCCCCGCGGTAGCTGAACCCGCCGTCGTCGGCTTGGCGCTCGATGAGGTAGGCCATCGCGCGGTCCATGACCTCGCCGGGGACGAGGATGCCCGCTTCGTTGGCGGCGGCGAGTGAGACGACGACCATCGCAGTGACGGAGGTGTCGTGATCGACGGGCATCGGCTGGTAGCGCCAGCCGCCGGTGCGTCGGTCCTGGGCGCGGAGGGTCACCTCGACGGCGGCCTTGAGCGCCAGGCGGATCTCATCGCGCTGGCTCATGCCCCAGGCCTCGGCCAGCGCGAGCGTGGCCAGGGCGTGGTGGTACATGTTGCCGCCGAAGTATCCGCCGTGTTCGCGGGACTTGCTGATGAGGTTTTGCACCGCTCGGTCCAGGTGGACGCCGTAGCGGTCCGGGCGGTCGGGGTCGGGGAAGTAGCCCTTGACCATAAACGCCATGAGCGCCAGCGCGGTGGGCCCGGGGCCGCCCCAGCTTCCGTCGGCCTTCTGGTTCGCGGCGAGGTATTGCAGCCCACGGTCGATCGCGCGTTCGGCCTGCGGCGAGAGCTCAGCGACGCCGACCCGCGACTGGGCCGAGGCGGCCATCAGGCTCACCGCGACCAGGGTGATGATGGCGTGTCGTGTCCACGCGGTGCGGGGTCGGCGGTGTTTATTCAGCGAGCGATTCATAGTACGCCTCCAGTAGATTTCGGTGTTCGACGGGCAGCTCGCGCGCGAAGCGCTGGTGCAGTTCCTGCGGGCTGCGCC
>JBGTLW010000289.1:0-2220 GCA_041743835.1 Phycisphaeraceae bacterium
TGATTGTCGTCCGGCGTGGCGTGCTGCGGATCGGCCTGCGCGATGGCACCAGCCGGGACTTTGGCCCGGGCGACGCGTTCATCGCAGCCGACCGCCTGGAGCCCGGCCAACCCTTCGACCCCACCCGCCACGGCCACACCGCCCACGTCCCCAGCCCCGACCCCCTGGAAGCCGTGCACCTCAAACTTTCATCCAACCCCCAAGACCTCCACCAGCTATACTGCCTCACTTCACCGCGCGGGGTGTAGCTCAGCTTGGTAGAGCGCCACGTTTGGGACGTGGATGTCGTCGGTTCAAATCCGGCCACCCCGACTTTGATCGATTTCAAGCCCTTCGGCGGAAGCCGGCGGGCTTATTATTTGCCATTTCACGGCTTACCATGTCGGCCATGGTTTTGATGGTCGGGGCGGCAAATGCCGATTTTGGCCGGCGAGGCCACTGGATATGAAGCTAGCCTTTAAGCAAGTGGCTGCTTCGTCGGATGCGACCCATCCGACCGCCGTGATAGTCGGTGATGGCTTGGTCAATCTCGTCCGTGCTGTTCATCACGAACGGTCCCTGAGCGACGACGGGCTCATCGATCGGCTCACCGCTGAGCAACAGCAAGGTTGCGCCCTCCTCGCCGGCACGCAACTGCACCGTCGCCCCGGTTGGGTCAAGCAGGGCGCACTGATGCTGACGCATGGCCGTGCCGTCAACATCGATATTGCCCCTCAGCACAAGCACGATCGTGTTGTGCCCGCTTGGCACGGGCAGTTGCGCATCGCCCGCGGGATTCAACTGCACATCCCACAGGTTCATCGGCGTCACCGTCTTGGCAGGACCGTGCTGCCCGTCGAGCGTGCCGGCAATCACGCGGGCCCTGCCCGCCTCACCGGCCAGCGTGACGCTGGGGATCGACGTGTCGAGAATCTCCTGGTAGCGCGGCGTGGCCATCTTCTGGCTGGCGGGTAGGTTGACCCACAACTGGATCATTTCGAGCGTGCCGCCTTGGCGGGTAAACGCGGCGGAGTGCTTTTCTTCGTGCACCACGCCTGAGGCGGCGGTCATCCACTGCGCATCGCCGGGGCCGATCCTGCCGCTGTTGCCCGCCGAATCACGGTGCTCCAGTTCGCCCTGGTAGACGATGGTGACGGTCTCGAACCCGCGATGCGGATGTTCATCGACCCCGCGGGGTCGGCCGGTGGTTTCGGGGGGAAACTCGTGCGGCCCTGCGTGATCCAGCAGCAGGAACGGGCTAATCGCCATCGGATCATGGCCGTGGGCCGAGAACATCGACCGCACGGGAAAGCCATCGCCAACCCAGTGCGGCGATGGCGCGGGCAATACGCGGAGAACCTGTTTAACGGTGGTGATGGCCATGGTGAGATCCTGTGGTTCGCGGGAATCCGAGGCAAAGGTCACAGCGGGGGCTGGCCCGCCGCGGCCTAAGGGTCATCGCCGGGCGTTGTAGCTGGTGATGAGGTTGCGGTACGCGGGCAGGTGGTTGGAGAACAGCGTACCCAGGCCTTCGATATCGTTGCGCCAGTCGCGGTGCAGTTCGCAGGCCGTGCCGAACCAGGTCATCAACTGTGCCCCGGCGGCCTGCATGCGCAGCCAGGCGCTCTCGCGGGTGGTGTGGTTGAAAGTCCCCGAGGCATCGGTCACGACGAAGACCTCGTAGCCCTCCTCCAGCGCGGACAGGGTCGGGAATGCCACGCAGACCTCGGTGACCACCCCGGCGATGATCAACTGCTTCTTGCCGGTGGCCTTGACAGCCTTGACAAAGTCCTCGTTGTCCCAGGCGTTGATCTGGCCGGGCCGGGCGATGTAGGGCGCATCGGGGAACAGGTCCTTGAGCTCGGGCACCAGCGGACCGTTGGGCCCGTCCTCGAAGCTGGTCGTGAGAATGGTCGGCAGCTTGAAGTAGGCCGCCGCGTCCGCCAGGGCCAGGACGTTGTTCTTGAAATCGTCGGGCGAAAAGTCTCCCACGATGTTGCACAGGCCCGACTGGTGATCCACCAGCAACACGGCTGCATCGTTTCTGTCCAGGCGACGGTAGGCGAAGTTCTGGCTCATCGAGGCTCTCCGCAGGGGTGCCCGAGGTATGACTGAATGTTGTGGATGACGAATTGAAAAAGGCGGCGTACTTTGGGTGTGATCTACCACGCCCGTCCCCGAACACCGAGGAGTACGCCACCATGAGCCAGACTACCCACCCACCGTTCACATTTCCATCCC